>NZ_CAJMYY010000029.1:0-124838 GCF_905220185.1 Paraburkholderia sp. J11-2
GAAAGGGAAAGCATGGTGGGGCGACTGGAAGAATAAGTGCTCGGATGACTGAAAGCTGAGGGATGGCAGTCAATGACCGAAACTGGCCCTCGGTGCCCGCATTCTACGGCCTGCAAGGGGAGATGCCTATTTCGACCGAGTGGCGGGCGCGAAACCATCGGCCTGGATTCCTCCCTGTGAAATCGGTTCTGCTTAGGCAGATGCGCGCATTAGCCCCATGCTTAAGCATTTGATTTCAAGGAATTTCTTGATGCTCAACAAGTCATTTCAAAATATTTCACGAACCACCCTAAATAATTCGGGAACCAAGCCGTTAAAGTACGCACGAGAACTCCGCCCAGAGCATTTGCGGGCCGAGGAAAAATAAACATACGCCGTTCGGGGTTGAGAGCCCGCACGCCGCGGCCGTGGACACCGTCAACCCGTTATGCCCGATTTATCGTGGACCATGCCCGTAGCGCGTTGGTCCTTCTGGTCTTCCGCAGCGGAAAGTTTGCCTGAGGTTGCGTTCGTCGATCCGATGATGCGCCGCCGCCTGAGCGCGCTTTCGCGGATGGCGCTGAAGGTGGCGGGCGACTGCGTCGATGCGCAAACCCGGGCACGCGTGGTCTTCGCATCGCGGCACGGCGAGTTGCGCCGCACGACGGACATTCTGCGCGACATCGAGGCAAAGAAGCCCGTTTCGCCTAACGCGTTCAGCCTTTCCGTGCTCAACGCGATGACGGGGCTGTTCGGCATCGTGCGGGGCGACCGCTCGCCGGCTACGGCGCTCTCCGCAGGCGCGCAAACGCTGGGCTACGCGCTGCTCGAAGGCCATGCGCTTTATTCGGAAGACCCCGGCAGCCCGGTGCTGGTCGTCTACGCCGACGAACCCGCCGACGCGCGCTACGGCGCAATCGAGCAGGAAGTGCAGCGCGGCGCGTTCGCATTGCTGCTCGACGCGAGCGCAGCGCCGCAAGGCCGGCTCGCATGCTCCATCACAGAAAACAAGCCGGACACGGCCGCACAGGCACAGGCACGCGAATTCGCCACGCAAAGCGAAGCGTTGCATCACTGTCTGAGCGAGGGTGGGCGCGCCGCGTGGCAGGGCAGTGGCGGCACCTGGCAATGGAGCTGGCATGTCGGCTCGGCTTGATTACGGCTGGCGGCTCTTCGCCACCGGCTTCGCCTTCGCGTTGTTCGGCGCATGCGGGCTGCTCTTCTCGGTGATCGTGTTTCCGCTCGCGTGGGTCTGGCCGCATCGTGCTTCGCGGCAGCGCGCGATCACCACCGTCATCCACTGGTTTTTCCGCGCGCTCGTGGCCGCTTTGCAGCGCGCGGGCGTCATGACGCTCGACGTGGCCGGCGCGAACGCGCTGCGTTCGGGCGCGCCCGCCATCGTCGTGGCGAACCATCCCACCTATCTCGACGTGGTGGTGCTGCTCGCGCTCACGCCTTCCGCCTGTTGCGTCGTGAAGAACGCGCACTGGCGCAACCCGTGCTTCTGGGGCATCGTGCGTGCGGCCGAATACGTGAGCAACGCCGATCCCGCAGGCTTCGTGCAGGACTGCGCGCGCCAGCTCGCGAACGGCTACAGCATGATCATTTTTCCCGAAGGCTCGCGCAGCCCGGCGCCAAATCGGCTGCATGCGTTCTCGCGCGGCTTCGCGCATACGGCGCTGGAGGCCGGCGCGCCGGTGCTGCCCGTGCTCATGCACTGCGACCCGCCCGCCTTTACCAAGCAGATGCACTGGTACCACGTTCCGCAGCGACCTTTCCGCATGACCGTGAACGTGCTGGCGCCCATCGGCGTCCAGCGGCTCGCGCCGCGCGACATGCCCTCCGCACTCGCCGCGCGCAACGTCACGCGCACTATCGAGGCGCAAATCACACAGCACCTGTTTGACTATGGATACTTTAAAACTGGAAATTAAGCGGCTCCTGATCGAGGCGCTCGATCTCGAGCATCTCACGCCCGCCGATATCGACGACGACGCGCCGCTGTTCGACACCGATGGCGTGGGACTCGACTCGATCGACGCGCTGGAGATCGGCATCGTGCTGCGCCAGCACTATCAACTGACCATCAACGCCGACGACGAAAACGTGCGCGGCTACTTTCGGTCGATCAACACGCTTGCGGCGCTCGTCGCGGGCCACACAAACGAAAACGAGGCGCTGGAAGCCACTGCAGGGAAAGGGGATTGAACCATGAGCGAAGCTGAAATTCTCGACCGTATCCGCGAGATCTTTCACGAGAACTTCGATATTGATCCGGCACGCGTCACGCCGGAGGCGCATCTGTTCGAGGAACTGGATCTGGACAGCATCGACGCGGTCGATCTGGCGATCAAACTGCAGGAAATGACGGGCCGCCGCATCAAACCGGAAGAGTTCAAGCAGGTGCGCACGGTGGGCGACGTGATCGCCGCGGTCGAGTCGCTGCTCGTGACCCAGGCTTGAGGCCATACGTGACGGTGCTTCGCGGGCACGGCTCGGCTGAGCCTGCCGGTGCAGGTGAAAGCGGCACGGCAGACGACGGCGCACGCGGCCGGGCACGCGGCAAGTGGCGGCTGATTGCCAGTCTCGCCTACCCGGTCGTGATTCTTTGCGCGTGGCGCTGGGATTCGCCGCGCTTCGTGGGCTTGTTGCTGCTCGTGCTGCTCTGGATGCAGCGCGTCGCCGGCACGGGCGCACTCGCCGCGACCCTGCGCAAGCTCACGCCGGTGGACTGGGCCGTGGCCGTCATGCTCAATGCCGCCTCGGTGACCATCGTCTTCACCAATAGCGAACGCCTCATGCGCCTGTATCCCTCGCTCGTGAATCTCGGTCTGCTCGTCGCATTCGGCGCGACCCTCGTCAAAGGGCCGTCGATGATCGAGAAATTCGCACGTCTGACTTATGCCGATCCGCCCGCACACATCGTGCGTTATACGCGCCGCGTCACGCAGATCTGGTGTGGTTTCTTCGCAGTGAACAGCGTGTTTTCCGCTTGGACGGCGCTCGCCTTGCCAGCCCGTGCCTGGTCGCTCTACAACGGCGCGATTGCCTATGGGATCATCGGCGCGCTGCTTGCTGGCGAGTTTGCGTGGCGCAAGTGGATCATGCTCCCGCGCGCTGCGCGACGGGAGGCGGCGTGATCGCATTGCACGAGCTTCTCGTGGCGCGTTACCGCGAGCCGCGGGGCGCGGTTTGCATCGATGGCGCAAACGTGACGGACTTCGCGACGTTCCGCGCACATGCGCTTGACATCGCCGCACGCATGCGCGCGCGGCCGGGCCAGCGCGTTGTGCTATGGAGCGACGACCCGTATGAGTTCGCCTGCGCTTTGTTCGGACTGCTTGCGGCTGGCAAGGTGCCGGTGATTCCCGCAAACGCGACGGCGGGCTATCTCGCTGAACTGAGCGATGCGTACGACGCGGTGCTCGACGAAAACGAGCTCGCCGCTTGGTGTGCCGAGATCCCTGCGGTTCAACCTGCGAAAGCCGACGTGTCGATCGACGCGAACGCCTTGCTCACGCTCTTCACCTCCGGCAGCAGCGGCACGCCGAAGCCCGTCCACAAGACACTGGCGCAGTTCGACGCGGAGGTGCATACGCTGGAAGCCGCCTGGGGCGCGCTTCTGGGCAAAGCGGCGGTGCTCGCGAGCGTGCCGCATCACCACATCTACGGCTTGCTGTTCCGCGTGTTCTGGCCGCTTGCGGCAGGAAGGCCGTTTGCCCGCGCGACCTGCGCCGATCCCGCGCAACTACAGGCGCGCATTACTGAGTGTTCGGCGCAGTGCGGCGCGACGGTCGTCGTCTCGACGCCTGCGCAACTCTCGCGCTGGCCCGATCTGCCGGGGTTTGCCGCGCTCAGTCCGCAGCCGCGCGCGTTCTTCTCGTCGGGCGGCCCGCTGCCGCTCGACACCGCAAAGCAATACGCCGCCACGTTTGGCGCTGCGCCGCTGGAGATCTACGGCAGCACGGAAACGGGCGGCGTCGCCTGGCGCAGGCAAAACGAAGCACAAGCGTGGACGCCCATGCCGGGCATCGCCGTGCGCGCGGGTGCTGTGGAAGAGGGCGGCGCGCTCGAAGTACGCTCGCCGCACCTGGGTCACGACGACTGGCATCGCACCGACGACAAAGCCGCGTTCGACGAGCACGGCCGCTTCGTGCTGCAAGGGCGTCTGGACCGCGTGGTCAAGCTCGCCGGCAAGCGTGTGTCGCTCAGCGAGATGGAGAGCAAACTGCTGCTGCATCCCGGCGTTGCCGAAGTGAGAACCGTGCTGCTCGAAGGCGGCTCGCGCGAGCGCATCGGCGCGCTCGTTGTGCTCTCCACAGAGGGCCGCGAAACGCTGCGCCGCGACGGCCGCGTGCTGCTCCTCAAAGCGTTGCGCCGCCATCTCGCAGCGTGGTTCGACACGGTCGTGCTGCCGCGCCACTGGCGCATTCAGCGCGCGCTGCCCGTCGACTCGCGCGGCAAGATTCAGGCGCGAGCGGTCGCTCACGCGTTCGCGGCAAGCGTTGAAGGATTCGAATTGCTCGCTCAGTGGGACGACGCAGAAGCGCGCGTATTCGAGTTGCGCGTGCCGCACACGCTTGTCCATTTCGCGGGCCACTTTCCAGGCTTGCCGATTCTGCCGGGCGTCGTGCAGGTCGACTGGGCGATGCGCTTCGCGCGCGAGTGGGTGCCCGGCGTGCGCGCGCTCGCCTCGGTCGATCAACTGAAATTCACCATGCCGGTGCCGCCGGGCGCGCTGCTCAAGCTCGTGCTCAGGCACGATGCGGTGCGCCGCCGCGTGGCGTTCGCGTGGCGCGTTGGCGAGCGCGACTGCGCGTCCGGCGCCTTCGTGTACCGGGAGCCCGCATGAGCCTCGCGGCCTGTATCGTCATTCCGATCTACAACCACAAGGACGCGATTGGCGGCACCGTGGCGAACCTGATCGTTCACGGCCTGCCGCTCATCGTCGTGGACGACGGCAGCGACGAAGCCACCCAGCAGGTGCTGGCGGACCTCGCGCGCCGCTACGCCGGCAAGCTCACGCTGCGGCGCCTGCCCGTGAACGGCGGCAAGGGCGCGGCAGTGATGGCGGGGCTGCGCGCCGCGCGCGACGCGGGCTATACGCACGCGCTGCAGATCGACGCCGACGGCCAGCACGACGCCGCTGACGTGCCGCGCTTTCTCGCCGCCGCACAGGCGAACCCGCGCGCGGTCGTGATCGGCCAGCCGGTGTACGACGAGAGCGTGCCGAAATCGCGCCTCTACGGGCGCTATCTGACCCACGTGTGGGTCTGGATCGAGACGCTCTCGTTCACGATCCGCGATTCGATGTGCGGCTTTCGCCTCTATCCGCTCGACCTCGCTTGCGCGCTGATCGACAGCGTGAAGCTGCCCGAGCGCATGGACTTCGACATCGAGATCCTCGTGCGTTTGCACTGGCGGCGCGTGGCGTTCGTCTCCATTCCGACCGCCGTCACCTACGCGGCCGATGGCGTGTCGCATTTCGACGTGCTGTGGGACAACGTGCGCATCAGCCGCAGCCATACGCGGCTCGTCGCGGGCATGTTCGCGCGCCTGCCGCTCCTGCTCGCGCACAAGGTTTTGCCGAAGCGCGCGCAAGCGGGCGAGGGCAACGAAGCATGGTGGCGCAGGGCCGAACGCGGCAGCCGGCTCGGCATGGCCTTGCTCGCCTGGAGCTGCGGTGTGTTCGGGCAGCGTTTCACTACCCTCTGGCTGCACCCCATCGTCGCTTACTTTCTGCTCACGGGCCGGCCCGCGCGTGAAGCCTCGCGGCGCTATTTCGACCGGCTGCGCCAGTGCTCGCCGGAACGCGAGACGCCGCGCCCCGGCTGGCTCACGGCCTACCGCCATATGCTCTCGTTCGCGCAGTCGGGCTTCGACAAACTGGCCGCGTGGACGGGCCGCGTCGATCAGACCGATGTGGAGATCGACGACCCGCGCGCGCTCGACGCGCTGCTGGCAAGCGGCCGCGGCGCGCTCGTGATCGGCTCGCACCACGGCAACCTCGAAATGGCGCGGGCGCTGGCCGTGCGAGGCGCGCAAACGAAGGTGACGGCCATCGTCTACACGGAGCACGCGAAACGCTTCAACAGCGTGCTGGCTTCTGCGCATCACGACTTCGCGCAGCATCTCGTGCCCGTGAGCGACTTCGGCCCGCAAACCGCGCTGATGATGCAAGAGCGCATCGAGCGCGGCGAGTTGCTCGTCATCGTCGGCGACCGCACGCCTGCGCGCGAAACCGGCCGTACCACCGAGGCGCAGTTCCTCGGCGAGACCGCCGCGTTTGCCCAGGGGCCCTATGTGCTGGCGCACGCGCTCGCTTGCCCGGTCTATCTACTGTTCTGCCTGAAAGAGCGCGCGGGTTACCGGCTCTACTTCGAGCCGTTTGCGGAACGCATCGATCTGCCGCGGCGTGGCCGCGCCGAGCATATTGCGGCATGGGCGCAGCGCTTTGCCTCGCGCCTCGAACACTATTGCCGCAAGGCGCCTTACCAATGGTTCAACTTCTACGATTTCTGGGCGCGCCCCAGTGGGGGAGCAAATGGCCGAGATTGACCTGAAGGATGCCGAAGTGAAGCCGGACGCCGTGGTATTCGGCGGCCGCCATCTGACGATCGAGGACGTCGTGGCGGTCGCGCGCGGCGGCGCGGCCGTGCGCCTGAACGACGACCCCGCCTGGCGCGAGCGCATCGCGCGGGGGGCGGAGTTTCTGCGCCGGCATCTCGAAGCCGGCGCGACCGTGTACGGCGTGAATACGGGCTACGGCGACGCCTGCGTGGTCGACGTGCCGATGGCGCTCGTCGAGGCGCTGCCGTTGCAGCTCACGCGCTATCACGGCTGCGGCATGGGCGAGCATCTGGACGATCCCTCGGCGCTCGCCGTGATCGCCGCGCGCCTGAACTCGCTGGCCTTCGGGCTCTCGGGCGTGCGCCCGGTGCTGCTCGAACGTCTCGCCGATCTCATCAATCATCGCGTACTGCCGCGTATTCCCGCCGAAGGGTCGGTGGGCGCAAGCGGCGACCTCACGCCGCTTTCGTACGTCGCCGCGGCGCTGGTCGGCGAGCGCGATGTGCAGTTTCGCGGCGCGCCATGCGAGGCGCGCGACGCGTGGCTCGCGCTCGGCCGCGAACCGCTCACGCTCGGGCCGAAGGAAGGCCTCGCGTTGATGAACGGCACGGCGGTCATGACGGGCCTCGCCTGTCTCGCGTTCACGCGCGCGGCGCAGCTCGTGCGCTTGAGCGCGCGCCTCACCGCGCTCGCGACGGTGGCGCTGGACGGGCGCGCCGCTCATTTCGACGCGTTCATCTTCGAAGCCAAGCCGCATGCCGGGCAGGGCGAGGCGGCGGCGTGGATCCGCGCCGATCTGGCGGGCCGTCCCGATACGCCCGGCCACCGGCTGCAGGACCGCTATTCGATCCGCTGCGCGCCGCACGTGATCGGCGTGGCGAACGACGCGCTCACGTGGATGCGCCGTGACATCGAAAACGAACTGAACAGCGCCAACGACAACCCGTTGATCGATCCCGACGGCGAGCGCGTGCTGCACGGCGGCAACTTCTACGGCGGCCATATCGCGTTCGCCATGGACGGTCTCAAGACGGCCGTGGCGAATCTTGCCGACCTGATGGACCGGCAGCTCGCCTTGATCGTCGACGACAAGTTCAACAACGGCCTGCCGCGCAACCTCACGGGCGCGACGAGCGCGCGCGCGCCGATCAATCACGGTTTCAAGGCCGTGCAGATTTCGTCGTCGGCATGGACGGCGGAGGCGCTCAAGCACACGATGCCTGCGAGCGTGTTCTCGCGTTCGACAGAGGCGCACAACCAGGACAAGGTGAGCATGGGCACGATCGCCGCACGCGACTGTTTGCGTGTGCTGCAACTCACCGAGCAGGTCGCGGCCGCGCATGCGCTCGCCACCGTGCAGGCCGCGCGCCTGCGGTTGCGCGCCAATGCCGCGACGGTGATTCCCGAACCGCTTGCCGCGTTCATGGACGAAGTCGCCGCGACGTCGCCGTTCGTCGATGAAGACCGCGCACTCGAACACGAACTGCGCGCCATGACCGAACGGATCGCGGCCGGTGGCTTCCTCGCGCAAACAACGGAGGGCCGGCCATGAGCGAATCACGAAAGCCTGCGCCGGCGTTGAGCGCGAGCGCAAACGTGGAAGTGCCGTTCCATGACGTGGACGCGATGAACGTCTGCTGGCACGGCCACTACCTGAAGTATTTCGAATTCGGCCGCGCGGCGCTCCTGCGCAAGTTCGACTACGACTATCGCGAGATGCAGGCGTCGGGCTACGTGTGGCCCGTTGTCGAGGCGCATTTGAAATATGTGCGGCCCGCGGTGTATGGGCAGCAGCTCGAGGTGTGCGCACATCTGCTCGAATACGAAAACCGCCTGAAAATCGGCTACGAAATTTACGATCGCGACTCGCGCACGCGGCTCACGAAGGGCTACACGATCCAGGTCGCCGTGAATGCCGCCACCCAGGAGCTGCAGTTCGTTTCGCCGCCCATCATGCTCGACAAGCTGGAGCGTGCATGGGCGCGTTGAAACGATGCGCGGCCGCCGCCGCACTGATTGTGGTTCAGTCGATGGGCACTGCGGCGCAGGCCGTGACAGCCCCCTCGAACGCGAACGCGAACGCGAGCACGAGCGACGCGGCACTCGTTTCGCAAATCGCGTCCCGTCTCGCGCGCGCAAACGGCGTGCGTTCGCATTTCACGCAAACGCAGACGCTTGCCGCGATGAAAGCGCCGCTAGTGAGCACGGGCTCGCTGCTGTTCTATCGTGAGCGCGGCGTGATCTGGCAGGTCGAAACGCCATACAAGAAAACGTGGATCATGCGCGAGGGCGGCGTCACCGTGATCGATGCGGCCGGTCAGCGCACCGCGAACGGCGGCGCGCAAGGTGCGCGCGGCGCGGCGGAGATCGCGAAGATGATGCGGGCCATGCTTGGCGGCGACCTGAGCGGGCTGTACTCGCAATTCGACGTGGAGGCGCGCGGCACGCCTGCCCAATGGCAGATGCGCCTCGTGCCGCGTCAGCCGCAGATCGCGCAGGCGCTGCGCGGCATCGAGATGGAAGGTGGCGACTTTCTGCGCAGCTTGCGCATCACCTTCGCCAACGGCGACGTCACGCAGTACGAATTCAGCGGCAGCGCGCAGGTGTCCGGGCTCGCGCCCGCCGATGAAAAGCTTTTCGGAACGCCGCAGTGAGTGCTTCCGAGCTTCGCACCGGAACGCCCTGGTGGCGGCAGTGGACGCTGCGTGCCGCGTGGGTGCTGCTCGCGCTCGCGGCGACGTTGTATTGCGCCTGGCGCTTTACGGGTCCGACGCCCTTGCAGACGAACCTGCTGGCGCTCTTGCCCGCGACCGAGGCCGACCCTGTTGCCGAAGAGGCCGTGGACCAGCTTGCGGGCGCGCTCGGCAATCGCGCCGTGCTGCTCGTGTCGAGCCAGAACGCGGCACACGCGAAAGCGGCGGCGGGGCAACTGGGCGCGGTACTGAGCGCGAGTCATGCGTTTGCTTCGGTGACGGCGCAAGTCCCGCCGTTCGATCTCGGCCGCATTGCGCGTTTTTACCTGCCGTACCGCTTCGGGCTGCTCACGGCGGAAGACCGCGCGACGGCTGGCGGGAGCGCCGAGACGCTGCGCGGCGCGCTCGCCGAACGCCTCTATGGCCTGCCGAACGCGGGTCTCGCCACGCCACTCGCCGACGATCCCTTCGGCTGGCTTCAGCATTGGCTCGCGGGGCTGCCGCTGGCGGCATCGAATCTCACCATCGAGGACGGCTTTCTCGTGGCGCACCGCGCTAACACCACGAGCGTGCTCGTGATCGGCACGCTGCCGGGTTCCGCCTACGAATCCGAGGTTCAGCGCGGCGTGCTGCTTGCCGTCGCTCACGGCGAAGCGGCGCTCAAGGCTGCGTGGCCCGATGGCTCTATCGCGCGCACGGGCGCCGTGTTCTATGCCGAGTCGGCGCGGCGCGCCTCGGAGCGCGACGTACACGTAATCGGCGTCGTTTCGGCGGTCGGCATCGCGCTGCTCATGCTGTGGATCTTCCGCTCGCCGCGGCTCATCCTGCTCGGTTTCGTTTCCACCGCGCTCGGCATCGTGTGCGCGCTGGCCGCCACGATGCTCGTCTTCGGCAAGCTGCATCTGCTCACGCTCGTGTTCGGGGCGAGCCTGATCGGCGAAGCGGTCGATTACTCCATTCAGTACTTCGTCGTCTACCTGGGCGCGCGGCACGGCTGGGATTCGCGGCGCGGCGCGCGCGAAGTGCTGCCCGCGCTCACGGTGGCGCTCAGCACGAGCCTGCTTGGCTACGCCATTCTCACGTTCGCGCCGTTTCCGGCGCTCAGACAGATTGCATGCTTTGCCATCGTCGGCATCTTTACCGCGTTCGCCTCCGTCATCTGGCTGCTGCCGAGTCTCATGACCGAGCCCGCGCGCCGCAGTCCCCAGACGCTCTTCGCGGTCGCCGCGGCGTCGCTTGCGAAATGGCAGGCGCTGATCGGCGGCCGGCGTGCGTGGGGCGTCGCGCTCGTGCTCGTGATTGCCGCCGTGCCGGGCTGGCTGCAACTGCGCAGCGACGACGACATTCATTTGCTGATCCAGCGGGACCCGGCGCTGGTCGCGCAAGAGCGTGTGGTGTCGAGCGCAGTAGGAGCCGACAACAGCGCCCAGTTCTTCGTCGTGCGCGGCGCGTCGCCTGAGGCCGTGCTTCAGCGCACCGAGACGCTGTGCAAGCGGCTCGGCGCGCTGACGGGCACGTCCGCGCTGAGCGGCTGGCAATCGGTGACGTCGTTCGTGCCGTCCGAAGCGCGGCAGCGGGCCGATCGCACGCTGCTCGGCGCGCACGTGTTCGCCGATCCCGCCGCCTTGCGCGCGCTGCTCGGCGCAGCGGGCTTTCGTGACGAGGTGGCGCAAACGTGGCTCGATGCGTGGGCGCACTCGGGCACTGCCGTGCTGCGCGTGGACGCCTGGCTCGCCGAACCGTGGTCACAGCCGTTCCGCCATCTGTGGCTCGGCCGCTCGGTGAGCACGCCCGGCGCATTCGCGGCGATCGTGATTCCGCAGGGCGTGTCGGCTGCGAACGAGCCCGCGCTTCTCGACGTTGCGTACGCGTCGCCCGGCGTGAGCTTCGTCGACAAAGCGGCGAGCGTGTCGCGCCTTTTTGGCGTGTACCGGCAGGACGGTGCGATCTGGCTCGCGGGTGCGCTGACGCTCGTGCTCGCGCTGCTGATGTTCCGCTACGGCTGGCGTGGCGCCATCGCGGTCACGCTGCCGGTGTGGCTCGCCATCGGCGTGACGCTCGCGGCGTTCGGTTACGCACACATTCGCATCAATCTCTTCAACATGCTGGCGCTGATGCTCGTGCTCGGCGTGGGCGCGAACTACGCCGTCTTTCTGCGCGAAGGCGCGATGCGCGCTTCCACCGATCGCGGCGCGGTGTGGACCGGTGTGCTGCTTTCGGCCGCGACCACGCTGCTCTCGTTCGGCATGCTCGCCATGAGTTCCATGCCCGCGCTCAAGAGCTTTGGCGCCACGCTGTCGCTCGGCATCATGGTGTCCGTGATGCTCGCGCCTATCGGCATGCCCTCGGGCACGCACACTACACCACGGAGAAAGGCCTGATGGCGCTCCCTGTCTATTTGCACGCGCTCGGCATGGTCAACGCACTCGGCGACGATGTGGCGTCGATCGTCGGCGCACTCGCGCGCGGCGAGGCGCCCGGCATGGGGCCGATTACGACACGCACCGGCACCGCCTTTGCGGGCAGCGTGAAGGCACCGCTCGACGTTGCACCGCCCGCATCGCTCGCGCACTACGACTGCCGCAACAACCGGCTTTTGCTCGCCGCGCTGGCGCAAATCCGTCCGGCCATCGAGGCGGCGCGCGAACGTTTTGGCGCGGGGCGTATCGGCGTCGTGCTGGGCACGAGCACGTCGGGCATCAGTGCGGCGGAAATATCGTTCACGCAGCCAGACGCGGCTTCGACCTTCGATTACCGCCAGATGGAAATCGGGACCGCCGCGCCGTTCGCCGCTGCGGCGCTCGATCTGCGCGGGCCGGCCTACACGATCTCCACGGCATGCACGTCGAGCGCCAAGGCCTTCGTCGCCGCGCGCCGCCTGTTGCGCGCGCAACTGTGTGATGCGGTCGTCGTAGGCGGCGTCGATTCGCTCTGCGAACTCACGCTGCAAGGTTTCGCCTCGCTCGAATCGACGAGCCCCGTGCGGACCAATCCGATGAGCGCGCAGCGCCGCGGCATCAACATCGGCGAGGGCGCGGCGGTGTTCCTCATGAGCCGCGAGGAAGGGCCGGTAGTGCTCGCGGGCGCGGGCGAGTCGAGCGACGCCCACCATATCTCGGCACCCGATCCGCAAGGCGCGGGCGGCGAACTCGCATTGCGCGCGGCGCTCGCCGACGCGGGCATAAGCGCGGCCCAGATCGGCTACGTCAACCTGCACGCAACGGCCACGATCAAGAACGATCAGATGGAAGCGCATCTCATGGCGCGCGTGTTTCCCGACGGCGTGGCCGCGAGCGGCACGAAGCCGCTCACGGGCCATACGCTCGGCGCGGCAGGCGCAACCGAACTGGGTCTCGCGTGGCTCACGCTCGCCCGCGACGACGTTGCGCTACCGCACCACATGTGGGACGGAGCAGCCGACCCGGCGCTGCCCGCGCTCGACCTCATTCAGAACGTGCGCCACTTGCCACGCAGCGGCGCGCGCCAATACGCGATGAGCAATTCATTCGCGTTTGGCGGCAGCAACGCCTCACTCATACTCGGACGGTGATCGAGACCATGAATCCTGCTCTTTCATCAACGATGGACGCGTTCCCGCCGATCGAAACCATCATCCCGCACCGCGGCACGATGCTGCTGCTCGACTCGGTCGCGGCATGCAGCGACGAGTCGCTCACGGCGCTTGCGAGCGTGCGCACCGACGCGTGGTACGCCGACGCGCAGGGCGCGATGCCCGCGTGGATCGGCATCGAACTGATGGCGCAGTCCATTGCGGCCCACGTAGGCCTGCTGTCGATGCGCGAAGGCAAGACCGCGCGCCCGGGCGTGCTGCTCGGAACGCGGCGCTATGAGGCGGCGCAGACGGCATTCGCGAGCGGTGCGCCGCTCAGTGTCACGGTCAGCGAACTGCTGCGCAGCGAAGAGGGCCACGGCGCGTACGGCTGCACGATCAAGCAGGATAACGAACTATTAGCGGAAGCCACCGTGAAGGTGTACCAGCCGCGCGATTTTCAGACATTCATCGAGGAGAATTCCAGATCATGAGCCGGCGTGTTCTCGTTACCGGCGCGAGCCGCGGCATTGGTCGCGCGATCGCCTACCATCTCGCCGCGGACGGCTTTGCCGTCACCGTGCATTGCCGTACGGGCCGCAACGAAGCCGATGCCGTCACGGCCGGCATCGTCGCGCAGGGCGGCACCGCCAGCGTGCTGCAATTCGACGTGCGCGACCGGGCCGCGTGCCGCACGGCGCTCGAAGAGGACGTCGCGGCGCACGGCGCGTACTACGGCATCGTCTGCTGCGCGGGCGTCACGCGCGACGCCGCGTTCCCCGCGTTGACCGACGAAGACTGGGACATCGTGATCGAAACCGGCCTCGACGCGTTCTACAACGTCGTACACCCGCTCGTCATGCCGATGGTGCGGGCGCGCAAGGGCGGCCGCGTTGTGACGGTGGCCTCGGTGTCGGGGGTCACGGGCAATCGCGGCCAGGTGAACTACAGCGCGGCCAAGGCCGGACTGATCGGCGCGACGAAGGCGCTCGCGGTGGAACTGGCCACGCGCAACATCACGGTCAATAGCGTGGCGCCCGGGCTCGTCGATACCGGCATGCTCGACGACGTACCGCTCGATCACGCACTCAAGGCGGTGCCGATGAACCGCGTGGGACAACCGGCCGAAGTTGCGGCCGTGGTCGGCTTCCTGATGTCCGACGCGGCGTCTTATGTCACGCGCCAGGTCATTGGCGTGAACGGCGGGATGGTCTGATGAAACGCGTCGTCATTACCGGCATGGGCGGCGTGACCGCGCTCGGCGAGCAGTGGGATCAGGTCGAAGCCGCACTCAAAGGCGGCGTCAACGCCGTCAAGCGCGTGCACGACTGGGACTATATCGAGTCGCTGCATACGCGCCTTGCGTGCCCGCTGCCGGCGTTCAATACACCTGACTATTATCCGCGCAAGAAGACGCGCTCGATGGGGCCGGTCTCGCTCTACGCGGTGCGCGCGAGTGAACACGCGCTGGCAGACGCGAGCCTGCTCGACGACCCGTCGATCAAGGACGGCCGCATGGGCGTGGCGTACGGTTCATCGGCCGGTTCGGTGGAGCCGGTGCGCGCGTTTGGCAAGATGCTCGAAACGGGCTCGATGAGCGACGTGACGTCGAACAGCTACGTGCAGATGATGCCGCACACCACGGCCGTGAACGTAAGCCTCTTCTGGGACCTCAAGGGGCGCATTGTGCCGACCTCGTGCGCGTGCGCTTCGGGCAGCCAGGCCATTGGCTACGCGTACGAGATGATCGCGAACGGCAAGCAGACGCTGATGCTCGCGGGCGGCGCCGAGGAACTCTCGGGGCCGGGCGTAGCCGTGTTCGACATGCTCTACGCCACGAGCACGCGCAACGACGCGCCGCAACTCACGCCGCGTCCGTTCGACGCCGCGCGTGACGGCCTCGTGGTGGGCGAGGGCGCGGCTACGCTCGTGCTCGAGGAATACGAGCATGCCGTGGCGCGCGGCGCGCGCATTCATGCGGAAGTGGTGGGCTTCGGCTGCAATTCGGACGGCGCGCATATCACGCAGCCCACGGCGGCGACGATGGCGGTCGCCATGCGCCAGGCGCTGGCCGACGCCCAGTTGGCCCCCGAAGCGATCGCCTATGTGAATGCGCACGGCACCTCCACGGATCGCGGCGACGTGGCCGAGAGCCAGGCCACGGCGGAAACCTTCGGCGCGCGCATGCCGATCAGCTCGCTCAAGAGCTATATCGGCCATACGCTCGGCGCGTGTGGCGCGATCGAGGCGTGGTGGACGATTGAGATGATGAAACGCAACTGGTATGCGCCCACGCTCAACCTGACCGAGGTCGATCCGGCCTGCGCACCGCTCGACTACATCATGGGCGAACCGCGCACCCTGGACGCCGAGTACGTGATGAGCAATAACTTCGCGTTTGGCGGCGTGAACACGTCGCTGATCTTCCGGCGCGCGCGTTGAGCATGCAGACAGTTTCCGCGAGCGGCTTGCGGCGCGTGGTCGTGACGGGCATGGGCATCGTCTCGTGCCTTGGCAACACGCTCGAGAGCGTCGCCGGGAGGTTGCGTGACGGACGCGGCGGCATCACACGCGTTCAGGCGTGGCGCGAACGCGGTTTCGCGAGCCAGGTGGCGGCAGTGGCTTCTGTGGCAGGCGAAGCGCCGTTCGAGCGCAAAGCCGAACGTTTCATGGGCGACACGGCGCGCTTTGCCTGCCACGCCGCGCGCAGCGCCATCGCCGACGCACATCTCGACGCGCACGCGTTGCGCACGCCTCGGGCCGGCGCGGTGGTGGGCTCGGGCGTCGGCACGATGTCCGCTTACGACGCGGCCATGGAGAGCGCAAACGCGCGCGGCGTCGACCGCGTGCCACCGTATACGGTGCCGCAGGCGATGAGCAGCACGACATCGGCGAATCTGGCGCATGTGTTCGGCATGGAAGGCGTGACGTACTCGCCTTCATCGGCGTGCACGACTTCCGCGCTCGCCATCGGCCAGGCCATGCAGCTGATCCAGACGGGCCGACAGGACATCGTGCTCGCGGGCGGCGCGGAGGGCTTGCACGACAACATGACGTTGATGTTCGACGCAATGGGTGCGCTCTCGCGCGGCTTCAACGACACGCCAGAGCGCGCGTCGCGGCCCTATGAAGCGCTGCGCGACGGATTCGTGATCGGCTCGGGGGCTGGCATCCTCGTGCTCGAATCGCTCGCGCATGCGCAGGCACGCAACGCGCGCATCTACGCGGAGCTGACCGGCTACGGCCACGGCACCGACGGCGCGCAGATGGTCGCGCCGCAGGCGGGGGGCATTGCGCGCGCCATGCGCGAGGCGCTGGCCGAAGCCGGCACGCGCCCGGACTACATCAACACCCACGCGCCTTCCACGCCCACGGGCGATATCGAGGAGCTGCTCGCGCTGCGCGCCGTGTTTGGCGGCGAGGTGCCCGCGTTCTCCTCGACGAAGGCGCTCAGCGGTCATCCGCTCGGCGCGTGCGGTGCGCACGAAGCGATCTACACCTTGCTGATGATGCGCGATCGCTGGATTGCGGGCGCCGTGGGCATCGAAGCGCTCGATGCCGCCGCCGCCGGCATGCCGCTCGTGCGGGAAACGCGCGACGCGCGCATCGATACGGCAATGTCGGTTTCATTCGGGTTCGGCGGCAGTTGCGCGAGCCTGGTATTTCGCGCCTGGAATGCAGTCTGAAGTTTCGGGCAACCCTGAAAATAATGAGGATTCCAATGAAAAAGACTTACCTCACGCTGAGCGCGGCCGCCATCGTCAGCCTGACGCTGGCTGGTTGCGGATCGCAACGCCTCACGCTGCCGATCCAGCCCGCCGCTGCGCTCTCAACGGGCAAAGCCGCGTCGGGCGCGAACCCCGCCACGAAGATCGACGTGTACTTCGGCGCGCAGCCGCACCCGGAAGTGGTCCGCCACGTAGGTGACGCCTCGCATTCGCTGCGGGTCGCCCGTGCGACCGACGGCGCCGAGGCCACCTGCAACAAGGCGCTCGCCAGCGCGCTCGACAAGCTGCGCGCGGACGCCCAGAACAAGGGCGCCAACGCTGTCATCAACGTGACCACGCGCTTTCACGGCACGGAAACCGGATCGGCCACCGAGTACACCTGCGGCGTGAGCCCGAGCGCGGCGGCGATTGCCGTCACGGGCGACCTCGTGGTGCTGCGGGCCAATTGAACCAACGGAGAAGAACGATGAAGAAACTGTGGATGCTCGCCGCGCTGTGCGCGGCCTTTGCGACGTCGCAAGCGAACGCACGCAATACGGTCGACACCTACCAGGTAGATGCCGCGCTCAAGAGCGAGCCCGGCAAGGTGAGCGACGATATCGCGCTGTACTTTGCGGGCCAGTCTCATCCGGCGGTGAAGAAGACGCTGGGCCAGTACTCCACGAACAAGAAGACGAACGCGTTCGGCAAGAGCGACGAAGCGGCCTGCCAGCACGTGTTCCTTTCGGCCGTGGCCGAGTTGCAGGAACGCGCGCGCAAGGAAGGCGGCAACGCGGTGATCAACATCAAGAGCAACTACAAGAACGAACTTCGAGAGAGCGCCACCGAATTTACGTGTGGCGCGGGCGCGATGATCGCCGGCGTGGCGCTCGTTGGCGACGTGGTGACGCTCAAGGGCGGCAAGTAACCCGCGGCAGGCGGCGGCGGGCCACCCGGCTCACGCCGCCTTGACGGCGGCTACGTTGACGAGCGTTTCGCGCCGCTTCCCAGGCTTGGGATGATGCAGGCCGAGGCGCTCGAAGAGACCGAAATCCGCTGCACGGCTCCACCACAGATAGGGCAGCGAAACATTGCGCTCCGAAAAGCGGAAGCCCGCCGCGCGGATCATTTCGAGGTAGCCGTTGGCGCTTTTCTGCACATGCATGGGGTGGCGGAACAGCAGCCGGATCACCCACGAGCGGATATACGCCTCGGTGGATTCGGCGAACAGCAGCACGCCGCCCGGCTTGAGCACGCGGTGGAACTCCGCGAGCGCGCGTTCCTGCTCGACCAGATGATGGAACGTCTGGTGGCAGAAGACGATGTCCGCGCTGGCCGTGGGTAGCGGCAGGTGCGCGCAGTCGCCGTGCAGCAGCTCGAATGCGGTGTGCGTTTTCAATGTGTCCTGGCACGTGCGCGCGGCGCGCGCAGCCAGTTCGAGCGACGCCTCGTGATAGTCGATCCCGACGATGCGGCGAGCCCGGAAAGCCTCGGCCAGCAGGCGGAACGATTTGCCCTGGCCGCAGCCGACATCGACGATTTCAGGCGCGGCGGGCAAGGGCACGTCCACGAGACGCTTGAGGTCGTTGATCGCCACGCGCAGCACGTGGTGCTCCCACGTATGCGTGCGCAGAAACCAGATGCCGAAGGCCGTTTCCGGCACGAACGGCACGTCATTTGTTTCGGAAACCGACATATTTTTTTATCCGTTGCGAATGCGGTCGTGGACGAGAATGGGGATTGTAAATGCAAGGGCAGCGCGAGGGGTGTCAAAATCACGGTTTCGCGCAGCGCAGTGCGCTTGCATTGGGCATACAGACGTAACAGGACGTGACAGAACGTAACAGGTCGCGTCAGGACGCAGTGAAGGGACAGGACTATGGAAAAGAGCACTGGAGAAGCAGTTATGACCCCATCCGCGCGACGCGAAGCCGTCGACGTGGCGATCATCGGCGCGGGCCCCTCGGGCGCCGTGGCGGCCGCCTTGTTGCGCAAGGCCGGGCGTTCGGTGCTCGTGCTCGAGCGCCAGCATTTCCCGCGCTTTTCGATTGGCGAGAGCCTCCTGCCGCAAAGCATGGCGTACCTCGAAGAGGCCGGCATGTTGCAGGCGGTAGTGGAAGCGGGCTTTCAGTACAAGAACGGCGCGCATTTCGTATGGCGCGATCACGCGACGGCGTACGACTTTCGCGACAAGCATTCGGCGGGCTGGGGCACGACCTACCAGGTGGAGCGCGCGAAATTCGACGAGCTGCTGATCAACTGTGCCGCACAGCAGGGCGCCGAAGTGCGCTTCGGCCACACCGTGGTTGCGATGCGCACGGGCGACGCGCCGATGCTGGAAGTCGTCGACGAAAACGAGGTGCGCTATGAAGTGCACGCGCGCTTCGTGCTCGACGCGAGCGGCTTTGGCCGCGTACTGCCGCGCCTGCTGAACCTCGAAGCGCCGACCGGCCTGCCCACGCGTGCCGCGATCTTCAGCCATGTCCGCGACGGCCTGCCGCTCGACGCCTTCGATCGCAACAAGATCTGCATCGCGACTCACCCCGAACACCGCGACGTGTGGTTCTGGATGATCCCGCTCGCGGGCGGCCGCTCGTCGGTTGGCTGTGTCGCGCACGCGGCCTTCCTCGACGTGTCCCAGGCGGAACGCGAGGCGCGGCTGCGCGCGCTCATTCGCGAGGAACCGACCCTGAACCGCCTGATCGGCGACGCGCCGTTTCTCATGCCCGTGAACCAGATCGGCGGTTATTCGGCTAACGTCGAACGATTGCATGGCCCAGGCTACGCGTTGCTCGGCAACGCGGGCGAGTTTCTCGACCCGGTGTTTTCTTCCGGCGTGACGATTGCGCTGCGTTCGGCGCACCTGGCCGTGAAGGTGGTCGAGCGCGCGCTCGGCGGCGCGGCGGTGGACTGGCAGACCGAATACGACGTGCCGCTGCGCAAGGGTATCGACACGTTCCGCGCGTTCGTCGAGCGCTGGTACACGGGCGAGCTGCAGGACATCATTTACTACCCGCGCCAGACGCCCTTGATCCGTCGGATGATTAGCTCGGTGCTTGCCGGTTATGCGTGGGACGAGAGCAATCCTTACGTGGCGGACCCGGTGCGCAGGCTCAACGTGCTGCACGAGGCGTGCATGCGGTCCATGTAGCGATCGACGAAAGACCGCTTGCCGGTTGGGTACCTGCGGTGGGACGCGGGGCCAACCCGGCATGCGCGCTTTTATTCGCCCGGTGGCCGAACCGCGCCTAGCTGGATCATCAACCCGAGCGTGTCCATGATGAGGCGGGTTTCCTTGATCCGGCCGTCCTGAAAGCGGTCGATGACCATGCCCCATACCTTGACGGCGCGCCCCGTAGCGTCCACGCCGAGAAATGCGCCCTGGTGCGTGCCCGTCCACTCGAAGCGCGTTAGCACGCGATCCCCTTCTGTGAGTTGTTCCTCGACGCGCCAATGCATGTCCGGGAACGCGGCTCTCATGCCACGCACGACATCCTTGATGCCCTCGATACCGGGACCCTGGCCGGGAAACGGCACCTGCTCGACCATGTCTTCCCAGAAGAACCGGTCCGCGGCGTCGAGCTGCCCACGGTTGAGGACTTCTTCGATAAACGCGCGAACCAAACCGCTAGTCTCGTGCATGGGATGAACGCCTCCTGGCTGGCGAAGAGTGGAAGGAGAAGCCGGTTGCTGCAGAGTAGGCTCGCACGCGCAACGGCGTGCGCTGGAGTCGCGCGAGAACGTGCGGTGGCGCACATTCCCGGCTTTGACGGTCAATGACTTTCACGAGCCCGGATGGCCTGCGGCAGGGTTGCCCGCGAGTTTCGCGCGCCGGCGGATTGCCTTTACCTCTTCGCGTGTCAGTCCGAGCGAAGTCAGAAATGCCGCGTGCGAGTCGGGGTTTTCTGCCTCGAACCCGGCATGCCAGTTGTCCATCTCCGCCTCGTCGAAGCCCGCGCCGCGTAGCATCGCAACCCAAGCGTCTTTCCCGCGCTGCTTGCCACGCCGTCTAAAAGATGGTTGCGCGAGCAACGTTGCAATGGCTTTCTGACGTTCCCTCAGGCGCGCGATCTCGGCGGTCAATCGCATCAAATGCGCTTCGAGGATGTGTGCGGCGGCATTGCCCTCGCGTGCGAGCAGGTCGCGTATCGCGGCCAAGGGCAGCCCCGCGGCCCGGTAGGCGCAAATCGCGCGCAGGCGCTCGTGTTGCGTCTCGTCATAGAGCCGGTAGCCTGCGCTGCTGCGTGCGCTCGGCATCAGCAGGCCGAGCGCTTCGTAGTGCAGGAGCGAAGAGCGCGAGAGTCCTGCCTCGCGTGCCAGTCTTCCGAGAGTAATGCGTGTCATGACGGCAAGCGAAGTCTGTCGGGTTCGAGAAAGCCACAGCGCGCTTCGGAGCGGGCCAGCAATTCGGGCGAGTAGTGTTCGGCGACGAGCGTGCGGCAATCGCCGGTAAATACCGGTGCATGGGCGAGAAATGCCTCGAACGAACGCGACGGATTCGCAGCGCCCGCATGCGCCATGAGCCGGATCAGCGCTTCGGTCATTGTACGGTGGTATCGATCTTGTGCGCCGAGATGGGCGGCGTAGTGCGCAATGCCGGCGCAGGTCCGCTCAATGGCTTCTTCAAGCGGGTGACGCTGCAAGTAAATCCACGTTACGCGCAGATGATTGCGATGATTGAACGCCGCCGGCGGCAACTGGCAAGAGAGAAAGGCTTCGAGGAAGGCGTCGTCGGTGAGATGCCGGGTCGTTTCCATGTGTTTCGACACAATGTTCGTTGAACAGAGTGCCGATGGTGAAGGTGACTACGGTAGTCGGGTCAAGCGAATTTTTTCGGGCAGTGAAACACCGAGAGGAATGCAAAAGCCTGATTTGCAATCCTCCCGGTTTTCTGCTTAATGCGTAGGTTCGCTACGCGCGCGTTATTGTTTCGTGATCTATCGCGGCAACCCGATACCGGCCCGTCAATCAGAAGTTGCCGAAGAAGCCGCGCGCCGCGACCATGCAGAACGGCGCGACGATGTCGGCGTGGTAGGCCTGGAGGACGGCGGACATTCCGCCGTCCTTTGCGCCGGCCTGGACCGCCTGTGCGGCGACTGCCGCTTCGGCCTGCGCAAAGCCGGCCTTCACTGCGGCAAACGGGTCGTTCGCACCGGGTGCGGAGTCGACATCCAGCACGCTCGTCAGGCCAGGCGCGACGTTGGCGTTTTTCCAGTAGGCCTGCTCGATTGCCGCGTTGAAAAAGAACACCGTCGGGTCGAGGTGGCCGCCGCATAGCAGCACGGGCGAGCGCGGCACCCAGTTACGCAGATCGTTGCGCTTGAACGCCTGCCGCAGCGGCTGCGCCGGACTGGCAGCCGGAGCCATCGCAGCGGTCGGCGAGGGATACGCGCCGTCCGGATTGACGATCTGATCTTCGAGCATGCTCAGACGATAGCTATTGCGCACGAGATTCGCCGTGCCGAATCCCAACGCGAATAGCGGCGTCAATTGCGCCGGCGCGAGAGGCGGTGCAAGCGGCGGCGTCAACGAAGCGAACTGTGCCGCAGGCGGCGTGCTGCTGAAGAGCTGCGTTGCAGGCAATTTGCCTTCGGCGAACAGCGTGTCCAATGAGGTGACGCTCGGCAGCAGATCCTCTATACCGGGGGCGTAGGCCGCTTCGAAAAAGTCGCCTGGCTTGCGATAGATATTGCCATACGCATGCTGGTAGCTCGTGGTTACGAGCACTGTAAAGATCGTCGAGCCGAGGTCGACCTCGCCCTGAACCAGCGCGTCCGCCATGGCGCCCAGCGCATACGGACCGGAGCCCGGCGCAGAAGCCGTCACATTGATGCCGGCGGCCTGCAGCGCGCGATGCGTGGCGAGCGCCACGTAGCCGCCCTGCGAATAGCCGGTCACGAACAGCTTGCCGTTCTCACGCGTCTTGTTTGCCGGGCCGGGAAGCGCCATTGCAAAGCGGGCCGCGCGCAACGAATCGATTACATCGGCCGATTGCTGGTCGCCGTTCAGATACGGGTGGTACGGCAATGGCGAGCCGGCGTAGCCGGCATAGTTGCTCGCCACCACGACATAGCCTTGCGCGGCGTAGATCGCCGCCACGGCAATGCCTTCACCTGCGCCGTCGCCGTTGGCCGGGTCCGTTTGCGTTATGTCGGCGATGTTGTAGTTGCGGTAGGTCGTCGTTCCGTGCGCATACAGCATGAGTGGGCGCGGACCGGTGCACGAGGCGCCGCCGCCTGGAATCATCAGCGCGGCGCTCGACATCGTGGGTTCGCCCGCGCCGCCTATCGTGAGGTAGCGGAAGTACTTGATTTCGATGTCGCAGCGCGGCGTGCCTGCAACCTGCAGCAATTGCTGACCCGTTGCGTTCGTTCCCAGCAGTTTCGTGAAGTCAGCCGCGCTCAGGCGCAGGCTCGTTCTCTGCTCGACCAACTGGCCGCGGAAAAAGCAGCTCAACCCGCTACAGGTCGAACCGGCCTGCACGACATTGCTGGCACTCGACAAAAAGAGAGTCAGCAGTACCCAACCCGTCTTAAGCATCGCTCCTCGCATTTCACGCTCCGTTCTTGTTGGTGTTCGGAAAATGGGGCTGCCTTGCAGAGTCAAACGAGTATAGGTAAACAGAATCGCGGATTGCTACTTGTTGCGGGAACAATTTTCCAGTGAAGCGCTTTAAGAAGAATTGGCACTCGCGCTTTATGGTCGGCTGCGATTTCATGTAATTAAACGTCTATCGCACATCAAACAAAGAGGCGAATTGAGGGCCGACAGGCTAGTATTTAGTCAGAAGGATCTCACGGCCAATTACCAGGAGACTAGCCATGCCTCTCGTTTTCTCGAACATCAAGACGGACTGGGACAATGCGATAAACGCAGGCGGAATTCTTCCTGTGGCGGCCACCTACGAGGACGCGACAGACGATGGCGGTACGCTCATTTACTTGCCGTTTGAACTCCAGAACGAGAAGTATCACATCACGGTACCCATTGCGAGCGGCGGCGTGGCGAATTCCTGCCACGTAACCGCCGAGCGGCCGACACCTGTTCATCTCGACACAAGCAAAGGGAAGAAGGCCGGAACGACATACACCGTGAAGAACAAGCCGAGCGCGTATTACGATTTCATTATTAGCGGCGGTCCCGTGCCGAATGTCGTGTTTTCACACTCAAGCAAAGTCGAGATACTCGGAAAAAAATCCCAGAAAGTCTTCAGTGCCAGTTTCACGGGTGTTCTGACCAATGCGGTGCAGAACATCATGCGCGACTTCGCGCTATACATGCTCGGCCTTGGCTCGGCGCACGCAACGCCGGGCTGACATTCAGACCGAATCGAAACGATCGCGGGCGTGTCGCTCGCGGCCGTGCCCTATGGAATTAGCGTAGAGACCTGCCCAGGCTGAACCACCTTGATTACGCCGCCCCACATGCACACGAGCGTAGCCTGAGCATCCAGCGCCGGCATCGCGCCTAGCGTGACGGTGGGTGCGCCACCGGGAATCCAGGGCGACGGCGTGGCCGGAACACAGGGCATGGGCGTGAACACGCCCAGCGCCGCGGCTGTCGCAGCGATCACCGTGGGGTTCGCCGGGCTTTGGCACAGGGCGAACGGCGTGACATTGGCGATGGGAATCGAGTCGGCAATCGTTGCGGCGGGCACGCCGCTCACGAGCACACGATTAACGGGCATCACGTTGAGCGTGCCCGGCGCACCGCCAAAGGAACATTGCAGCGTAGCGCCGGCGCAGACTTGCGGACTGGTCATCGTGTGGCTCCTTATACGTCGCGGTCGTACGGAAATCGCAGGCTGAAATCAAGCCGAAGACGGATTGGCGAGCGATTGCCACCATTGCTTCCAGCGCGGCAGCGGCTTGCCGTCTGCCGCGATCGGTCGTCGGTCGTCGGTATAGCGCTGCGCGGCTTCGAGCGGCTTGCCCGCGCTGAACGGTTGGCGCAACGCAAGACAACCATTCGGATGGAAGCGCTGCAGGATTCCGTGCAATTTTCCGTTGCGGTAATGCGCTTCTTCGAGCAGCGTGCCGTCGGCCAGCCACGTGCGCGAGATCCCGTGCAGCACGCCATGCGCATAGTGCGCTTCGCGCTGGATCTTGCCGTCGGGGAAATAGAAAAGTGCCTTGCCGTCGAGCTTGCCGCCCGTATATTGCACCTGTGCCGAGGGGTTGCCCTCAGGATAGAAATAGGTCGCCGGACCGCTGAGCACACCATTGGCATAACGAATCATTGCCACCGGACGTCCTTCGGATTCGATGCGAACCGGGCCGTGCAGCGCGCCGCCCAGCGTCGCGCCTTCAATGCGCGTGTCGTCGCGTTCTATCGTGACCGGCTGGATCGTCTCCATGTTCGCCTCAATTGATCTTCACAATGCCGCCCTTGACCACCAGCATGCCGCCGCCGTCCACCGTCTGCTGCACGGCGCCCTTGTTCGTCACGCTCTGCGCCTCGTTCGAAAGCGTGCCGTCCGACTTGTTGGTCAACGACGTGCCGGCCTGATTCGTGAGCGACACGGCAGCCTGATTCGTGAGCGACGCGTCGCTCTTCGCCGTGAGGTTGCCCGTGCTTTGCAGCGTGAGCGTGCCGCTTACCTTGATGGTGAGGTTGCCGTCTACGGTGAGCGTCATGTTGCCCGTCACGGTCTGATCGAGATTGCCGCCCACCGTGCGCGTTTCGTTCCCGCCGGCTTTCACGGTGCGCGCGCCTTTGATGTCGACGGTTTCGTCGCCGGTCTTCACCGTCGTGCTGCGGTTGCCTTGTTCGACCGAGAGGGTATCGTTGCCTTCCTTGATCGTATGCGTGCGATCGTTCTTGATCGTGCTGGTTTCGTTGTGGTCGATGGTCCACGTGGCGTCGTTGATCACCTTGGCGTTCAGGTCCTTTTGCGCCTGCAGGAAAACTTCCTCGCTGTCCTGCTTGTCTTCGAAGCGCAGTTCGTTGAAGCCATTGCCGCCTTTCGAGGTGTTCGTCTTGATGCCGGATTGCGTCTGGTTGTCGGGCAGCGTATAGGGCGGGAGGTTCGCGCCGTTATACACGCTGCCCGTGATAAGCGGCCGGTCGGGATCGCCGTCGATAAAGCTCACCACGACTTCGTCGCCCACGCGCGGCATGAACTGCATGCCAAAGCGCTTGCTCGCCCAGGGCTGCGCCACGCGAATCCAGCACGAACTCTGTTCGTCGTTCTGGCCGTCGCGGTCCCAGTGAAACTGCACCTTCACGCGGCCATACTGATCAGTCCACAACTCCTCGCCGCTCTTGCCGACCACCGTCGCGGTCTGCGTGGGCATGAAGGGGCGCGGCGTCGTGCGCGCGGGTCGCCAGGTCGTCGCGAAGGGAAACGCTTCGAAGCGGTTGCGATAGCGACTGTGATCGGCCTCGTGAATCACGCTGCGCACGACCCATTCGATGTTGGCGTCGCTGGAATCGTGGTCTGCCAGCGTGAAACGGCAGCCGGGCGCGAGCGCGCGGCAATCACTTTCGCCGATGAGCAGCCGCGTGGGCGCGCGCAGTGCATCCACGCGATGCTTGGAGAGCGTGGAGCCGTCGCTGCTGGTGGCGTAACGCCCCGGGTACTCGTACACACTGTGCCCGTTCGATGCCGCTTGTGCCTGCGAGTAGAGCTGAGCGCTTGGCGTTTCCCACGCGTAATCGGTATGCGAGAAGAGGCCGGAGGCCGTTTCTTCGACGATCTCGCAGTGAACGATCTGCGTCGATTCGCGCGCGCCGCTCGTGCCGCCCGTGTAGTGCAGCGTCGCGTCGCCGGGCAGAGGCGTGAAGGCGTCGTTGCTGTCGGCAATGACGAGCGTATGGCTGCCGGTATCGTGACGGAAGAAGTAAAACCAACCTTCCTCTTCGCACAGACGGCTCACGAACGCGAAATCCGACTCCGCGTACTGCACGCACCATTCGCGCGTGGCGGGCGTGCCCGTGACCGAGAACGAGTAGTCCGTCAAGCTATGCCCCGCCAAAACGGCCTGGATGATTTCCTGCGCGTTTTTGCCCTGAAATATGCGGTTATTGCGCGAGAGCGTGAGGAGCCAGAGCCACGAACGCAGCTCCAGCGTGAAGTGGCTCGCGTCCACCGTCGAGGGCAACTGCGCGGCGCGCGTGCACACGGCGTCGATAAGGCGCGGCGACTCGCCCCATGCGAGCGAGAGCGTCGCATGATTGCCGGTCATGCCCGAGGGCGCGGGCGGCGGCAATCCGCCATGGGCGTGAAGCGTCAGCGCGGTGGGGGCGTCCAACGCCTCGCGCGCTTCGAAACTGGCGGGAAAGAGCGTGCTGAACGCACTTCCGCTCAGGCTGATGCGCGCGTCGGTGTCGACTGAGATGGGGCGGTTCATCGCGTGGATCAGGTTTGGCTGTATGCGGTGTGGCGGGTTGGATGCATCGTCATTCGAGCGCCCACTGCGCGAGCGTGCCGACCAGCTCGTTCATGAGCACGTTGTCGATTTCGCGCGCGCCGCCCGCAGCGCGGCAGCGCGCGAGCACGGCGTCGATGATCCGGCTGTCGAAGGCGAACTGCTTGCCCGTGGCGTCGCGGTAACGCATGCGCAGCTGCTCGAGCTTCTTTTCGATGATGGCGCGCAGCACGGTGTCGTCGAGCGCGGCATACGGCACGGCAGTCATGCGCGCGAGGAACGCGGGGCGAAACGCGTGCAGCAATTCTTCGTGCAGCCGCCGCGCAAAGGCGTCGGTGGCGAGTGTCGCGGCTGGCGTATTGAGCAGCAGTTCCGCGCCCACGTTGCTGGTCGCGAGAATCACAGTGTTGCGAAAATCCACCACGAGCCCGGTCCCGTCTTCCATCACGCCCTTGTCGAACACGTTGTAGAAGGCCTCGAGCACATCGACGTGCGCTTTCTCGATCTCGTCGAGCAGCACGACACTATAAGGACGCCTACGCACGGCCTCGGTGAGCTGCCCGCCGCTCGCGTAACCCACATAGCCCGGCGGCGCGCCGCGCAGCTGCGAGACGGCATGCGCTTCCTGATACGCGGCGAGATCGATCACGATGAGATTGCGCTCGCCGCCATAGAGCGCGTCGGCGAGGGCGTAGGCCGTCTCGGTCTTGCCGACTCCCGTTGGCCCGACCAGCAGGAACACGCCGACCGGGCGCAACGGGTCGGCGAGCCCCGCGCGCCAGGCCTGAATGCGCATCGCGATACGGTCGAGCGCCGCGTCTTGACCGACGATGCGCTGCGCGAGACGGCCCTTGAGCGTGCGCACGGCGTGGGCCTCGTCGGCGAGCATCTTGCCGACCGGAATTCCGGTCCAGCTCGCGATCACGGCAGCGATGGTTTTCGAATCCACGCACACCGGGACCATGGGGTCGTCGTCGCGAATCGCTTCGAGGCCGCTTTCAAGGCGCGCCAGTTCGGCGGCGAGGTCTTCGCGCGGATCGGCGGCCTCGTTGCTTTCGTTCGCATCCTCGCTGTCTGGCGGTTCCTGCGCGCCGGCGCTGGAAGTCTCGCGCGGGTCGGCTTCGAGGGCGGCAAGGCGCGCGCGTACCGCGAGAATCTCGCGCACGGTCGCCGCCTCATCGTGCCAGCGCGCTTCCAGCGTTTCGACGAGCGCGGCGTTGTGCGCATGTTCGGTTTCGAGCACGGCGAGGCGCTGCGAGTGGTTCGCGCCCAGCACCGTTTCCGTGCGCAGGCGCAGCAGTTCGTCGTCGAGCGCGCGCTGCCGGTGCCGGGCCGCTTCGAGCTGCGGCGGCGTGTCGTGCTGCGCGAGCGCCACGCGCGCGCAGGCGGTGTCGAGCACGGCGATCGCCTTGTCGGGCAGCTGGCGCGCCGAGATGTACCGGTGCGAGAGCTTCACGGCATCGACGATGGCGGCGTCGAGAATCGTCACGCTGTGGTGCGCCTCGAACTTTTGCGCCAGCGCGCGCAGCATGGCGATGGCCGTGGGCTCGTCGGGTGCTTCGATCTGCACGAGCTGGAAGCGGCGCGCGAGCGCCGGGTCGCGCTCGAAGTACTTCTTGTATTCGAGCCATGTCGTGGCCGCGATCGTGCGCAGCTCGCCGCGCGCAAGGGCGGGCTTGAGCAGGTTCGCGGCGTCGCTGCCGCCTTCCGCGCCGCCCGCGCCGATCATCGTGTGGGCCTCGTCGATGAAGAGCACAACGGGGCGCGGGGAGTGCCGCGCCTCGTCGATCACCGCGCGCAGGCGCCGCTCGAATTCGCCTTTCAGGCCCGCGCCCGCCTGCAGCAGCGCGAGGTCGAGCATGCGCAGCGAGACCTCGGCAAGCGGCGGCGGCACGTCGCCCGCCGCAATGCGCAGCGCGAGGCCTTCGACCACGGCGGTCTTGCCCACGCCGGGCGCGCCCACGAGCAAGGGGTTGTTCTGACGCCGCCGCAACAGGATGTCGAGCGTCTGGCGGATCTCCGCATTGCGCCCGATGATCGGGTCGATGCGTCCCGCCCGCGCTTCGGCGGTCAGGTCGAGCGTGTACTGATCGAGCAGGGCGCGGGCGGGCGTGGCAGGCTCCAGCGCACCCGCTAGCGCGGGGATGCTCGCGTTGCCGTCCATAGCGGCTTCGAGCGGCGCGTCAGGCGGTGCCGGCACGAAGGGCGCAAGCGGAGCAAGCGGAGCAAGCGGCGCGGCCGCCTCGCTCGGCGCAAGCCACACAGCGAAGTTGGCGCGCAGCGCCGCGCTCGCCACGCGCAGCAGCGTTGGCGCCGCATGCACGGTGCGAGCGCGCAGCGCGTCGTTTTCGAGCAGCGCGATGAGCAGCGTCGCCGCACGCACGCGTGGCTGCTGGAGCACGACGGTGGATTGCACGAGCGCGTCCTGGAGCCACACGAGCAGGTCGGGCGAGAACGACGGCATGCCGGTGTTGCCGCGCTTGAAGCGCGCGATGGCGATGCGGATTTCGGCGGCGAGCGCGGCGCGGTCCACGCCGAAGTGCGGCAGCACGCACGCGAAGTCGCCGCCCTCGGGTTCGGCGAGCGCGAGCAGCCAGTGCTCGATTTCAACCACGAAATGCGTCTCGCGCAGGCATTGTTGCGCGGCGCGTTCGAGTGCTTCGCGCGGCTCGCGCTCGAGGCGCGCAACGAGCGTCTTGAGATCGAGCGTCACGGCGCGGTACGCCCCTGAGTGTCGTCGGGCGCAAGGCACGTGAGACGCGCGGGCGCCGATTCCGCCGCGCCGGCCCAGGCGGTCCAGCCTAGCCGCATAGGCGCGTGCCGTGCGAGGCGTGCGCGCGGCAATTCGCCTGCGCCGAGCTGCAGTTCGAGATGCACCTTGAGTTCGGCGCCGAACCACTCGGCGGCCAGCGAGTGCAGCGCTTCGTGGGCCGGCGCGCCCGGCAGGAATGCTTCGTACTGCTCACGCCTGAGCGGACCGAGGCGCACGCGGATGCCCTGGTGTTCGTCCCAGATCCTCGTGCCCGCAACGGCGTCCTGGCCGAGCCGCCGGTTGCGGCCGCCGGAGCCGATGGCCGTGCGGCTCGCGCTCGGCAGCGTGCGCCAGCCACCCGCGAACGGCGTGGAGCGCACGTGCACGCGGAAGTGATGGAGCACCATCACATCAAAACCCGCGAGCGAACGCCGGCGGTTCGCAAAGAGGCCCGCGCGCGCCAGTACGGCGCGCATGTCGAGCGGCTCGGGTGGCGGCGGCGCTGCTTGCGCCTCTTGCACTGGATGGTTGCCGTACGGGAGCAAACTCAGCGAGGCGTTGCCCGTGAGCGCGCGCAGCACGACGTCAGCCGAACGCTGTGCCGTGGCCGGCAGCGGTTCGGCGCTGCGGTACTTGCGCTGCGCGCGATAGAGCAGCGCCAGCAGCCGGTGCTGGAAGATGTCGAGAAACGCCGCCGCCGAGCGGTCTTTGCGGCGCAGCCGGTCCTGCAGCCATTCCTGCCACGCGCCGGGCAGAGGGCCGTTCGGGCCGCCCAGCGCGAACGCATTGACCTGGAGCTGAGGCGGCCCGGCATGTTCGGATTGCGCGACGGGTTCTTCGCCCGCGTGCGGCTCAAAAGCGAGCGACCGCGGCAGGCCGCGCCGCAATGGCCCGAGCGCGCTCGCGGGAAACGCGGGAGAGAGATTGCCGCTCAGCGCGAGCGCTTCCTGGCCGGGGTCGAGGCCGGTGCCGAGCGGCTGGGCATGCGGCTGCAGCAATTCGAGCAGGCGCACGGCCTGCGTGAATTCGAACGCATGCGGCTCGTCGAACAGCCGCTGTGTCAGAGAACGAGCGGGCTGCCCATCGTCGGCCGCCATGTGCGGATCTCCCGACCGTCGCGTACGAGCGAGGTCTGTACGAAACGGTTGACGCTCGCATAGAGCGAGAAGAATTGCGCGAGCACGCCAGAAAAGAGCACGGTGCTCGCGCCCACGAAGCTCGCGTCGTCGAGTTCGATACGCACGCCAAGGCCATTGCGCCAGCCGCGCCAGCGGTCCGAGCCGACATGCGCGACGATGGGTTCGCTCGACACCGCCACGAGCCCCGCGATCTGGCGCTGTGAGGGGGCATGTGCACCGAGATTGTGGAGCATGAGCATTTCGCGCAGTGACTGCAGCGCCTGCGGGCCTTCCACGATCGACGCGTGGTTCAGCACGAGTTGCGACACGAGACGCCAGCGCGACGTGCCGTCGAGCGCGGCCACGATCTGCGGCGTGGGCCGATGCGCAATGCGCACCTTCGCCACGGGGCCGGGCACTTCGAACGACAGCGCGGCGCCCGGCGCGAGCCGATGCGCCAGATGACGATTGGTGCACAACAGGTCCGCGGTGAGCGTGCGCGCCGCAGGGGCGGCGGGATTGAAGCGCGTGTCGACGAAAGTGAGCATGACATCGCTGCCGGGGCGCGACGCATGCAGGCCGCTCACGCGCCGCGCGTACCAGTAGACAGCAGAATCCGCACCGTGCATCGAGCCGTACCAGGGCGGCACGTCGGTGACCGTGCGGCCGGCCACGGCGCGCACATTGCGTATGGCGTAGATCTCGGTGCTCGATTCACGGTGCGCGTCGGGACTCACGCGCATTTCGCGCGCGGTGCCGTCGGGCCGCAACGGTTCGGAGGTGCGCCCGAACAAATTGAGCGCGGGAGCGCAGCCGAGCTGGATATCGTCGGTGTGCAACGTAAAGCGTCCGCGCGGGGCCGCCGTGAAGCCGATCACGAGGTCGAGGCTTTCACCGGCATCGGCAGGCGGCTTGAACGGCAGGTCGAAAAACGCGAACTTCTCGGGAAACGCGAAGTACTCGACCAGCAGACGGCAGGCCGGATGCGCGCCGTCTTCGAGCGGCAGGAGCGCGTCGTTCTCGTCGAAGCCAACCGGGCTCGGCAGACCTCGTTGCGCGCGCAACGTTGCGTCGGGTGCTTGCAGCCAGGTAGCGGCGCTGTGCGCGCCGAGCAGATCGTAGAGTGCAGCGGACGTAACGGGCGAGCCCGTGAGGCGCACCCGCAGTCGCTCGATCGGCAGCGTGCCCAGCTTGTGCGGCCCGGTGCTGCGCAGCGTGAGACGCAGCGCCGATTGCAGCGACGCATTGCTCGTGAGCGCCTGCGCTTCCTCGGCGTCGAGCAACTGGGCCGCGGCGAGGGTAAGCGGCCAGAGCATGACGTCGCTGCTCGTGCGCCAGTGGATCGACGTGCCGCTCGCGTCCACGTGCATGAGGGGCGTGTCGCGCGGCACGCGAAACCCCGCGGCGATGCTGCCTTGCGTGGGGTCGGGCTCGAACTGCACGATCGTCATGGAAGGCACGGGCCGCGACGCGTACGGATAAAACTGTTCGAGCAGGCCATCCGTGAGCGTGGTGTATTCGTCGTCGAGCGTGCGCTGGATGCGCGCGGTGAGGACCGCGAAGCTTTCGATCAGGCGTTCGACGTTCGGATCGGCGCTTTCGCCGGGGCCGAGTTCGAGCCGTCGGGCGATCTTCGGATAGCGCTGCGCAAAGCCTTCGCTCGCGCGGCGCAGATAGGTCAGTTCGCGCTGGTAGTAATCGAGCAGTTGCGCATCAAGCGAGTCGTTCATCGACGATCCCGATGGACTGCGTGTCGCCATGCTGCCCGGCGACGTAGGTGACCACGTGCTCCACGCCGTCGCTGCCGCGCAGCGTTCCGCGAATGCGCAGGCACAGGCGCCACGGCGCGGCGGCATCCGCTTCGATTTTCACGCGCGGGCCGTGCAGGCGCGGCTCGAACGCGCGGATGGCCTCGGCCACTTCGCGCTCGATCACGGCCCGGTCTTCCGCGCGCGCCGCGCTTTGTCCGCTCCAGTCGGGCAGGCCATACAGCAGCACGTCCGGCGCGCGTGGCACGCGTGGCGTGCCGCGGCGCGTATTGAGCAGGCGCAGCAACTCTGCGCGGACCGACGCACGCAAACCCGCCGCATCGAGCGTGCGCGCGGCGAGTTCGTCGACGGACTCGTGCGCGTCGAAAGGCGCATCGTCGGCCAGCCGCTCGAAGAGCGGCATGGGCGCGACGGCGATGAAGGGGCGGACGTTCGCCACAGGCGCGCGCTAGCCCGCCGCCTTCACGACCTTGTTCGCGGCCAGGTCCCACGTGGAAGCCGCGGTGCCTTCCTTGGTGGCGTCGTCTTTCTGCGCGGTGAACTCCCACTTGATCTTCGTGAAGTTCAGCGAGAGCGTTTCCACGGGCTTGCCGCCCGCGCCGCCTGAGACGCTCACGTTGCTCAGCACGACATTGTTCAGCGTATAGGTGATGAACGGCATGACCTTGCCGTCGCTTTCGGCGGCGTTGCGGCCCACTACGACGGACGCGCTGGCAATGGGTTTGCCCGAGCAGCAATATTCGTTGAGCGTGGGCGTGGCGACGTCAACGAACTTCGTCACGGTGAATTCGCCGATATGGGGCTTGCCCGACGTGCGCTCCGAATTGCTGACGTCGTTCGTCACCTGCATCGCCACATTGTGGCTGTACGACATCAGCTCGATCTTGTCGGCATAGCCTTCCAGCGTGCACTCGCCTTTGATATCGGCGCCCAGGTCGAGAATGATCGAATCCATGGTTTGCTGCTCCCGAAGCAGTAAAGGAACACACGGGCCGCGTGCGCGGCGCCAGGCGCGTTCAGGGACCAGGGGCGCTCATGCGCCGCCTGGCCGTCGTGTCTTCATCGAATCGTTTGTCGTCGCTGCTGGATCAGGCGGCAGCCGGCGGCGGCAACGTCGCCACGAGCCGGATCGACGCGGTGAGTTCCTCGAGCTGGAAATGCGGCCGCAGGAACACCGTCGCGCGGTAAGCACCAGGCTTGCCGGGCACCTCGGTCACGTCCACACGCGCCTCGCGCAGCGGATACTGCGCCTTGATTTCCTGCGGCGCGTTGTCGTTCACGAGCACGTAGTCGGCAATCCACGTGTTGAGGTAGCTGCGCACGTTATCGCGCGTCATGAAGCTGCCGACCTTGTCGCGCATGATCGCCTTGATGTAGTGCGCAAAGCGCGAAGCCGCGAGGATATACGGCAGCATGGCCGAAATGCGCGCGTTCGCCGTGGCCTCGGGCGTGTTGTAGAGCGCCGGCTTGCAGGCGGTCTGGCCGCCGAAGAACACGGCCATGCCCTCGTTCTTCTTGTGCACGAGCGCGATGAAGCCGAGCGAGTCGAGCTCCTTTTCGCGGCGGTCGGTGATCGCCACTTCCGTGGGGCACTTCATGGCTTTGTCGCCCGAGGCCGTCTGGAAGATATGGTCCGGCAAGCGCTCGACGGCGCCGCCGCCTTCCACGCCGCGAATCGCCGCGCACCAGCTGTATTGGGCGAATGCGTTGGTAATGCGCTGCGCAAGCGCGTACGCGGAGTTGCCCCATAGATACTTCGAGTGGTCCGTGCCGTCGACGTCCTCGAAGAAGTTCATGCCCTCAACCGGGTTGCTGTCCGGATGATAAGGACGCCGCATCAAGATGTGCGGGAGCGTGAGCGCGACATAACGCGAGTCTTCGCTCTTGCGGAATTCGCGCCAGCGGGCCATGTCGATCGTCTCGAAGACCTTGGAGAGATCGCGCGGCACGCCCAGCTCCGTAAAGCTCGACATGTCGAAGAGTTGCGGGTGCGCCGCCGAAATGAACGGCGCATGCGCGGCGGCGGCCACGGAGGCGAGTTTTTCGAGCAGGCTCACGTCGGGCGTCTGGCGCGTGAAGTAGTAGTCGCCCACGAGCACGCTGAACGGAAAGCCGCCGAAGGTGCCGTATTCCTCTTCGTAGATTTTCTTGAATAGCGCACTGGTGTCGACGTCGATGGCCTTCTCGAGATCGTTCTGCAGATCTTTCTTCGAAGCGTTCAGGAGGCGCAGCTTCAGGCGCGTGCCCGTTTCCGAGCCTTTCACGAGAAAGTGCAGGCCGCGCCACGACGACTCCAGCGCCTGCATGTCGGGGTGGTGCAGCACTTCATTGAGCTGCTCGCTGATCAGTTCGTCGATCTTGCGGATGTGGTCGTTGATCATCGCCACGGTGTCGCGGCTGATGGTCATGTTCTTGTCGAGCACCTGCAGCGCGAACTCGGCGAGCAGCTCGCGCGCGTGCTGCTGCTGTTCCTCATATTGCGCCATGCGCCCTTCGTGCACGATGCGGTCGAGCAGCGTGACCGTACCCGCCTGCGCGGTCGCGGCGGCCTGAATGTCGGACATGATCGTCTCCTCGTGTTGGGCTTAGCTCGCCGGCGTGTCGCTGGCAGGGGCAGGGGCGTCGCCTGGCTCCGGCGGCGGCAACTGCGCAGTGGGCGTGTCCTGCGGGTGCGCCGAGCGGATTTCGCTCAACCCCTTCGGGTCGTGCACCACTTCCTGGAGGAGCTTGTCCAGTTCGTCGTTGCCGTCGAGCTTGGTGAGGAGGTCGCGCAGGCGCAGCCGCGCGTCGTAAAGCTGTTTGAGCGGGCCGATCTGCTGAACGATGCTCACGGGATCGAAGTCGTCGATATGCTCGAACTTCAGCTCGACGTTGATCTTGCTGCCGTCGGCGGCGAGCGTGTTGTCGACCTGCAGCGTCACGCGCGGCCCGATCGACTTCATCACGTCGTTGAAGTTGTCGCGGTCGATGTCGACGAAGCGGCGCTCCGTCATTTTCGGCAACGGCTCGACGGGCTTGCCGGACAGGTCGGCAAGAATGCCCACGACGAGCGGCAGCTCGCGCTTTTCGATGGCGTTGCCCGTTTCGACGTCGTACGTGATCTGGACACGCGGCGGTCGGTTCCGTTCGAACCAGTGCTGGGTACTGTCGGCCATGGTCACCTCGGTGGCGGTCGTTCTTCTAATGCGTTGTGCAACGGGAGGAGATGCGCGTTTGTCGTCAATCTGCCTTTTTCATGATGCATTTTCTTTAAGACGACAATGGGCCGCAAAACGTAATTAAACGATTGCGCGATCCACTCCCGGCCCTTCAGAAAAAAGCACAGCTAAAGCATGCCCCCGGATTCGTCAGACGAGAGCATTCACGGCATTAAGCGTCGCGCTGCCTGGTTCTCAGCTTGTCCTTCGTCGCGCGAGACGTGAAGATAGACGGTCAGGACTTTAGAACAGTAAACGGGGAAATTCAAAGTATATTTACGGCGCATATACAGGATTCCTTTCAAGTTTATTTACTTATTCTTTTTGAATTGGTCGATTAGAAAATCGTTATTGCAATGACAAGTGGGGCGCTTGTAGACTACGCGCAAAACACCTTGCGCAGCAGAACATGCGTCTTGATTAGAAATACGAACTAGCATGAATTCTCCTGCGCGCGGGCAGGAGGCATCGCAGACAAGAGGCGACGCAAACAATGGGGATTGCGCAGTGATCACCACGTTATTCGCGGGCGCGTCGCGCGCCGCGCAGCCGCACGGCTGGCGCGCCGCCACGCTCGTGCTGCTTGCGCTCGCGCAGTGGCTCGCGGCGTGCTCGTCGCTGCCCAAGGTACAGGTGGATACCCTGGCCATTGCCGTTTCCATTCAAGCGAATCAGGACACGCCCATTGCCGTGGACGCCGTGCTCGTGCGCAATCCCCAGTTGCTCGACGCGTTGCTCGGTCTGCCTTCGGCGAAGTGGTTCGCGCAGCGCGATCAATGGCGCCGCGATCACCCCGAGGACATTACGGTCGTGTCGTTCGAAGTGGTGCCGGGTCAGCAGATCGCGGCGGCGCCGTTTCCGTTTGGCGGCAAGCGTGGCGCTGGCGTCGTGGTGTTCGCGGACTACCAGACACCGGGCGCGCACCGCGTGAGGCTCGACACGGGGCCCGCTCACGCGCTGCTGCTGCTCGGCGACCAGGATCTGAGCGTGCAGGCCTCGCATTGATGTGACGCCAATGTGTCATGTGAAGGTGTCGCGCAATGGTGCGGCAACACTGAACGACGGAACGTTTAGCAATAGAAAGCAAACACATCATGCGAACTTCGTTTCCCGATCCGGTCTGCTGGTTCGACGGCATGCCCTTGCTGCCGCAGCATTTCCAGACTCAGGCGCTGCACGCGGCGGGGCACGCCGCGCTGCTGGCCAGCGCCGCGCGCGCGCATTACTGGGGCGTGCTTTCACTCGAGCACGACGCCGCGGGGCTTGCCCAGGGGCTCGTGCGCATCAGTGCGCTGGAGGCGATCATGGCCGACGGTCTCGCCATTCGCCACACGCCGCACGACCCGGTGCTGGAGATCGACGTGAGCCACGCGTTCAGCGCGCCGGATGAAGCGGTCACGATCTATCTCGCGGTGCCGCCGCTATACCGCGGCGGGCAGCTCGATCCGCAGACCGGGCGCTACACCCAGCGCGAGAGTCCGGATGTTCCCGATCTTGTCTCGGGCGGCGAGCCCGCTTCGATCACGACATGGTCGCCGCGCCTGCACCTCATGACCGATCTCGGCCGTCACGAATTCGACCGCTTGCCGCTCATGTGTGTGAGGCAGCAGGGCGGCGGCGTGGCGATTGCGGACTACGCGCCGCCGTGTCCGTTCGTGCGCGCCGACTCGGTGCTCGGTCAGCGCGTGATGCGGCTGCTGCTGCGCGTGCGCGAGAAATGCGTGTTCCTGGCCGGGCGGCTGCAGGCGGCGCAGCGTGCGGAGGAGCGCGACGACACCGCGCAGATCGAGCGCCAGCTCTGCGCACTCTGGAGCCGCCTGCCCGAAGTGGAGGCGACGCTCGTCACCGGCATTGCGCACCCGGCCGAGCTGTATCGCGCCGTTGCCGGCATGACGGGCGCGCTCGCGGCGTTGCGCCCGGAGCGCGGGGTGCCCGCCTTCGCGACGTTCGATTACATGGCGCTGCTCGCGTCGTTCGATCCGCTGCTCGAATGGGCGGATGAAGCGCTCGCAACGATCCGCCAGGGTTATCGCGTACGCGCGTTCACCGAGGAAGGCGGCAGCTTCTGGATCGCGCCGCCATTCGAAAGCGGCGGCAACGTTGCGCGCGAACTCGTGATCGGTTTGCGCATGCCGCCCGACGCCGGCGAGCACGACGCGAGCGTGTGGCTCGATCATGCCGTTGTCGCGTCGCGGCCCTATGTGCCCACGCTCGCGCGGCAGCGCATGCGGGGCCTCGCGCGCCGCCGCCTCGCGCGTGAGGAGCGCGCCGCCTACGCGACCGGAGACGACACCACGCTCTTCGCGGTGGGCGTGGAGGACGCGTGGTTCGACCGCGCGCAGCCGCTGTGCATCGAGGTCCGCACGAGCGTGCCAGGCCGCGCGCCCTGGGCCGTGCAGCTTTTCACGCCCACGGGCGACGCCGACGACGACGCGCGCCCCACGGGAGCCGACAATGCTTGACACCGGCGACCCGAACGACGAGCGCCTGCCGCTCATGCGCGCATTCGTCGTGGCGTTCGCTTTTGCGGAGAACGCGCGCCTGCGCGCCGTGGCCCAGGCCGCGAGCACGGCGAATGCAGCAAACGCCGCCAACGCCGAACCACCGGCCGATCCCCAGCGCGAGGCCGACACGCTTGCCACGCAGTTGCAGTCCGCCACGCGCAAGCTCGCGCGCGACGCCATGGCGTGGACCGGCGCGGCCGGCGAAGCGGACATTGCCGCCGCGCAATACGCCTATGTCGCGCTGCTCGACGAATTGCTGCTGTTTTCCGCGTGGAACGGCGCGAGCGCATGGGAGGCATGGCCGCTCGAAGCGCGCATTTTCGGCACGCGCGCGGCAGGCGAGCGCATTCCGGCCGCCATTGAAACGCTGCTCGCGCAACGCGATCCGGCGCAGCGCGATCTTGCCAATGTCTATCTCGCCTGCCTCACGTTAGGCTTTCGAGGCCGCCTGCGCGGCGAAGCGGGCGCGTTGCGCCACGACCAGTTGCGCCATGCGCTGTTCGCCTTCGCCATGCAGCGCGACCCGGAGCCCAACCGGCTTGGCGCGCCGCTCGAACGCGCCGCGCTGGCGCCGCGCGAAACCCGGCCGCTCTCGCAGATGTTTCCAGACCGCGCACGCCTCGCGCTGTTCGTGGGCGGCGGATTCGCGGTGCTGCTCGGCGTGTCGCAACTGCTGTGGCTCTACGCGACAGCGCCTGTGCGTCCATCGCTCGAACAGTTCGAAACCGTGTCGATGATGCAAGGGCGTCCGTCGCAGATCAACCATACGAGCACCACCGGCATGGTGCTGCCGCGCGCGAGGACGATCCGCAGACTGCGGCCGCCGGCTCCGCCCGCCAACCAGCAACTCGCGCCGCAAACGCAGGACACCCCCGCGGCGCAGACGGTTTCCACTTCGCCGCTCTCGACGCCCTCGACGCTCGCGCTCGCGGCGCGCCGCATCGTCCCGGTGAGCGTGCAAAGCGCCGACGAAGCCAGTGAAGAAAGCACGGACGGCGCGCCACGGGGAGCCCGTCCATGACGAGCACACTCATCGTTATCCTGATCGTCCTGATCGCACTGTTGATCGTGGGGCTCGTGGCTGCGCTCGTCGTGCGCTGGGTGCGCGCGCGCGACGAACGCAGGCCGCTGCGCAATTTCACCGCCATGATGCGCGCGGCGCACAACGCGATGGGCGTGCGCGACCCGTACTCGGTGCCGCGCGTGCTGGCCACGGGCACACCGGCGGCGCTCGACGCGCTGGCACGCGGCTGGCGCCTTGCGAGCGTGGGCGAGCCGGCCTGGTTCGGCAGGCTCTGGCACGACGCAGAAGGCATTCTGATTGCCGAGCCGGGCGACTCGCTCGGCGCGCGCGCGGCCGCCGAGCGCCGGCGCGGCGCGACCGGCGGGCGTTTGCTGCGCGGCTTGTTGCGCAACCGGCCGGGGCGGCCGCTCGACGCGCTCGTGTGGGTGATCGCGCTCGATACGCTCATCGACGAAAACGGCACGGCGCGTGCGGATACCGATGCCGCGCTCGAAGCGTCGCGCACGGTGCTCGCGCTGCAACGCCAGCTCGGGCAGATGCTGCCGCTCTACGTGGTGGTCACGGGCTGCGACGCGCTATCGGGCTTCGACGCGCTCGCGGCACGCCTGCGTCGCGAGCGCATCGAAACGCCGCTGGGCTGGGCTTCGCCCTATGCGCCGCGGCGCGCCTTCGAGCCCGCCTGGGTAGACGAAGCGTTCGCGGACATGAGCCGCGCGCTCGCGGCGACGGTCACCGAAATGGGTACGCTCGACGGCGCGCTGGACGGCGACGTGTTCCTGCTGCCGCAGCGCATCGACACGCTGCGCGAGCCATTGCGCGAGCACATCGAACCGACCTTGCGCGGCGCCGCCGACGGCACCGCGCCGCTCCTGCGCGGCATCTGGTGCGTGGGCGCGATGCCGCAGGCGCAGGAGCGCGAAGAGCCCGCCATCACGAATGCGGCGCGCAAGGATGCACCGGCCTTCGCGTCGCGCCTGTGGCACGACGTGCTGATGCCGGGGCAGGGACTCGCGCTCGCCATCCCGCGCGTGCTCGCGCTGCGCATGCGCCGCTACCGCATCGCCACGTTCGCCGCGATTGCGCTGGGCGTGTGCTGGTGCGTGGGGCTTGGCGTGACCACGTGGCACGTGCGCAGCGACGCGCGTGCGCTCGCCAGCAGCTACGACGCGCTGGCGCTCGCGAGCGCCGCCTGGCACGAAACGGGCGCGAGCGGTGGCGAAGCGGCGGCGGCAGGCGCACTGGGCAGCGCCGCGAACGCCTTCGTCAAGGTGCCGCGCTGGCAACTCGCCACGCCGTTCATGCCGCTGTCGTATTTCGGCCTGCGGCGGCGGCTCGACGAAGCGCAATACCACGTGCTGAGCGGGCTCGTATTTACACCGCTGCGCACGCGGCTCATCAGCCGTCTCGCCGATCTGAACTGCGCCGGCGCCCCCGTTGGGTCGGACGTCAACGCGAGCCTCGCGGCCGCCGCGCGGCGTCCCCAGGACCTGCCCGAATATACGCAGGGCACGCGGCTCGTCACGAACGCGGCGCAGACCGAGCGGCTCATCACAAACTACAACGAGCTGGTGGAGCGCGACTCGGGCAACACCGTCATGCTCGCGCAGCTCATGCGCGGGGCGGTAGGCGTGAGCTTTTCGCCCGATCATGTGGCCGACCGCGCTGGGCTCGACGACGCGGTGCGCGCGAGCGCCGTGGAAGGCGGCCAACTGCCGTTCGACGGCACCGAGGCGCGCGCCGCGCAAGCGCGGGCGAGCGTGTGCTTCGAGGAGACCTTCGACCGCTGGTTCGACGACATTTATCAGGACTCCTCGCTCACGACGAACGCTGCGCAAATCCAGACCATGCTCGCCGATCTCAAGGCGCCCGGCGCAGTTCCCACCACCGCTTCGCTCTCCGAACTGGCCACGCGCATCGACACGCTCGCCACCCAGGTCGATACCGCCGACCACGGCTGGGCGGGCACCCACGGCCAGGAACTCGTGCCGGGACTCACGGCGACCTTCGACACGGCAAAAGGCCTGCGCCTGATCGGCGCGACACCGGTGGCGAGCGTGCTGGAGCACGAGCAAAGCGAACAAAGCGCATTCGCGGCACGCTGGCTCGCAAGCGGCAACCTGCCCGGCGTGCTGGTCTCCAATCCCGCCACGGGGCTGCAACTGGCGGCGGACCTGCTGCCGCTGCGCGATGCGCTGCGCACGTTGCTCGGCCAGTCGTTCGTTGCGGGCGCGGGCAGTGCAATGGCCGAAATTCGCGGCGTGGATGCGGACTCGGCGCAGCGCGCGCTGGCAGTCCTGCCGGCCTACAAGCAATATTCAGCGGGACTTCTGGCGCAGGCACCCGAAGCGTGGCGCGGGCCGCTCCTCGCTGCGGCAGGCAACGCGACCGTGCACAGCATGGTCGCCGCGCTGTCGGCGCCCGCGGCGCCGAATGGGGCGCGCAACGTCGCGTATGCGCCGCAAACGCAAGGTGCACCGTTCGACACGCTGCGCAAGAACGCGACCGATCTCGTGGAAGCGTTCGACTCGCTCGGCCGCCCCGATCTCGCACAGGCGGTCGCCCTGCGCGTGAGCGACGCCGCGCTGGACGTGCTGCGCGCGACCGATGCGCAGTTGCAATCGCTCGAACCGTTCCGGCCCGTGCGCGGCGACTTCTCGGCCTGGAACGGCAACGCGGGCGGGTCGATGCGCGCGTTTGGGGCCGCGACGCCCGAAGCGCTGCAAACCTATCTCGCCGCCCAGGCGGGCGCGGTGGCCGACACGGCCACGCTCGCGTCGAGCGCGCTCGACTGGCTCACGGCGCAGAACCCGCCGCTCTCCACGGCGGATGCGCGGCTCGTTGCGCGCTGGAAGGCGCTCTTCGCGGACCTCGCGCAATACCGCGCGCGCAGCCCGGCCAGCGCGCTGGTGGCGGTGCCGTCGATCATCTCGAACCAGCTCGACAAGATGGACCTCGACACGTGCAGCGCCTCGCTAGCGCAGGTCGATGTGCCGGGCGCGGGCGACATCGTCTCGAGCGCGGGCATGCGGCTCGTCTCATCCGCGCGCGAGCGCTGCTACCGGCTGCAGATCGGCACCGGCGGCGAGGCCTATGAACAGTTGCGCGGCTATTTCGCGCGGTATCTGGCCGGGCGCTTCCCGTTCTCGGCGGACGCGAACGCGCAGGCCGCCGACCTGCGCCAGACGGCGGCGTTCGTGGCGCTGCTCGACGCGAAACTCGCGGACGCGCAACGCGGCATGAGCGCCGCGGCGGCGAGCGGCGGCCAGCAAGCGGGCGCGCAGCAGTTTCTCGCGAAGCTCGCGCGCGCGAAGCCCTGGCTCGACGCGCTGGTGGCGCGCGGCGCGGACGGCGCGCTCGTGGGCGTGGACGTGGCGGTGGACTGGCGCATCGACCGCGCGGACGAAGCCGGCGCGGACCAGGTGATCCAGTGGTCGCTCGCAAGCGGCAGCCAGACGCTCGCCTGGCCCGCTGTAGCCGGCTCGCCGCTGCGCTGGGCGCCGGGCCAGCCCGCCGCGCTGAGCCTGCGCTGGGCGAAGGACGGCCCGTGGCGGCCGATGCAGGACGCTTCGCAGCCGACGCTTTCCGTCGATGGCGAAGCCGCCACCTGGGCGGCAAACGACACATGGGCGCTGTTGCGCCTCGTGCGCCTGCACGTGGTGCCGGACGATGGCCCGGATGGCGGCACGGGAGCCGGAGCGGGAAGCGCGCGCATGGTGCTGAGCGTGCCGGTGCGCGACCGCAACGGCGGCACGCAAACCGCGCGCATGTTCATGCGCGTGGGCATGACGGGCGCAGCGAAAACGGCGCTCACGTGGCCCGACCTGCCATACGCGGCGCCGGGCTACAGCGTGTACGGCACGCCTGCGGTCACTTATGGACCGTATCCGTCGAGCAACTCGACCACCCAGGCGGGGCACGGATGAACCCGGCATTCGACATCGAAGCACTCGTTCAACCCATACCGGGCGATGCGCCCGCCGGCGTCTCGCTGCTGCACGATGCCGCGTTCGACGCGATCAAGGCGGCGCGCCGCGAGGACGATCCGGCACTGCCCGCGGGTATCTGGCAAACCACGCTCAAGGTCGCGGACTGGGCTGCGGTCGAAGCGGGCTGCGAGGACCTCCTGGCACGGCGGAGCAAGGATCTGACGCTTGCCGCATGGCTCGGCGAAAGCTGGCTGCAACGCTATGGCAGTGTTGCGTTGCCGGCTTGCTTCGCATTGCTGAGCGAATTGTGTGCGCGCTATTCGGACGACATCCATCCGCTGCCGCGCGACGGCGACATGGGTTTTCGTGCCGCGCCGCTCGCATGGGTTGCCCAGCAGTTCCCGACCTTGCTCGCCGGGCGTATTGCGCTGTGCGCGGGGCCCGATGGCACGGCACTGACGCTTGCGCGCTGGCAGGGCGCGCAGCGCGAGGCCGTTGCGGTGAAAGACCGCAAGGACGTGCCTGCGGCGAAGCGCGAGGAAGCCGCGCGGTTGGCGCAGGCGCTGGCGCAGGCCGCGCACGAAGCGGCGCCCGCCGCGCTGCGCGACCAGTTGCAGGCGCTGCGCTCGGCCCGCGCGCCGATTGCGAAGCTGGACGCGTGGTGCACGCAGCGGCTCGGCGCGGAAGCGCCGTCGTTCGGGGCGGTGGTGGACACGCTGGAGCGCATGGAGGGCGTGTTGCGCGACTGGCTCACGAAGCATCCCGCATGGGAGGACGTACCGATGGTTGAGGCCGCATCGATTCAGGAACCGGCGGCGCTCGAGCCCGCAGCGGTTCAGGTTGCTTCGGCTGGCGCGGCGCAGGAGCCGACGGGGCCAAAAAGGCTCGATGGGCCTCAGTCGCGCGACGAGGCGTACAGGCTGCTGGCCATTGTTGCGGACTACCTCATGCGCTACGAGCCGCACAGCCCGGTGCCCTATATGCTCAAGCGGGCGCTCGATTGGGGCGGCAAGCCGCTGCCGGAGCTTCTGGCCGAGTTGATGGCAGGTGAGCGGGGCAGAGCGCTGGGGGCGGCGCTTGGGTTGCTGCCAGAGAGCGAGTAAAGGTCTTTAAGGCCGCCACCCCTCACCATCGGGGAACGTATATTTCTCGAGCGACTCCGGCTTCATTTCGATGCTGTAGCCAGGCCGCTGCGGCGGCATATACCGCCCATTGCGGATCACGACCGGATCGACAAAATGCTCATGCAAATGATCGACATACTCGAGCACCCGGTTCTCCAGCGAAGCCGAAACGCACAGATAGTCGAACAGCGAAATATGCTGCACGTACTCGCACAATCCCACTCCGCCCGCATGCGGGCACACTGGAATGCCGAACTTCGCCGCCATCAAAAGCACGACGATCACTTCGTTCAGTCCACCTAAGCGGCAGGCATCGACCTGGCAAAAATCGATCGCCTGCGCCTGCAGCAGTTGCTTGAACATCACGCGATTGTGACAATGCTCGCCCGTCGCGACCCCAATCGATCCCAAACGCCGGCGAATCTCCGCGTGGCCGAGAATATCGTCGGGGCTCGTCGGCTCCTCGATCCACCACGGGTCGAATTCCGCGAGACGCCGCATGTTCGCCACGGCTTCGTCCACGTCCCACACCTGGTTGGCGTCCATCATCAGCTTCAGGTTCTCGCCGATTTCCTCGCGCAGGATGCGTGCGCGCCGGACGTCTTCGTCGAGATTGCCGCCCACTTTCTGCTTGAAATGCGTCCAGCCCAGCGCGACGCCTTCGCGCGCGAGGCGGCGAATCTTGTCGTCGTCGTAGCCTAGCCAGCCCGCCGAGGTGGTATAGGCAGGGTAGCCCTGTGCGAGCATTTCCGCTTCGCGCGCGCCCTTCGTCTTCGCGTGACGGTGCAAAATGGCTAACGCTTCGTAAGGCGTGATCGCATCGGTCACATAGCGAAAATCGAGGCACCGCACGAGTTCCTCGGGGCTCATGTCGGCGAGCAGTTTCCAGACGGGCTTGCCAACCGATTTGGCCCACAGATCCCATACCGCATTGACGACCGCCGCCGTAGCGAGATGGATCGCGCCCTTGTCCGGGCCGATCCAGCGTAATTGGCTATCCGAAGTAAATGCGCGCCAGAATGCGCCCATATTCGCGGTGATGTCTTCGAGCCGCTTGCCGACGATCAGAGGCGCGAGCGCGTTCACGGCTGTCACGCAAATTTCATTGCCGCGGCCGATGGTGAACGTGAGGCCGTGCCCGGTGAATTTGTCAGGAGAATCGGTTTCGAGCGTGACGTAGGTGGCGGAGTAGTCCGGCGCGGCGTTCATGGCGTCGGAACCGTCGAGCGAGCGCGAAGTGGGAAAGCGGATGTCGCGAACGGAAAGCTTGCTGATCGTGGTCATTCGAACTCCCTATGGAAGGGACGGCTTTCGGGTAGGGGAAAACCAGGCGTTTGCACGCGTTGACAACGCTGAATCTGCTACCTAGCATGCTAGCATGTCTTCTCAAAATCAAGCGCGCCGTGAACTCTTCATCCGAAGTGGCGAGTGTCGCCGGCAATCCTTATGTCGCACTGCAAAAGATCAGGGGCGGCGAGCGCGGCAGTCTGACTGACGCGGTCGAGCAGGCGCTCAGAGAAGCGATTGTGACGCTCGCGCTGGAACCCGGAATGATGATCGACAAGATGGCGGTCTGCGAACGCATGGGCGTGTCGCGCTTTCCGGTTTCCGCCGCGCTGGCGAAGCTCGCGCACGCGGGGCTCGTCGAAGTTTTGCCGCAGCGCGGCACGCGCGTGAAGCCGATCGCGCTCGACGATATTCGCCAGCATCTGTTCATTCGCAGCGCGCTCGAAGTCGAAACGGTGCGCGGCGTCGCGCGCATGAAGAATAGCGCCACGATCGACGCACTGGCCGCCAATCTCGACGAGCAGCGCAAGGTCGCGGGAAACGGTCAGCGACTCGTGTTTCATGAGCTCGATCTCGCGTTTCATGAAATCCTGCTCGACGCGGTGAACCTGCCGCGCGTGAAGGAGATCGTCGCGGTGTCGCGCAACGCGCTCGATCGCGCAAGGCAATTGTTGGCGAGCCCGGAGCGTCTCGCTCATACGCTCGACGAACACGAACGGATTTTCGAGGCCATTCGCGCCGGCCGTGCCGACGCGGCGGCGAAAGCCATGCACGACCATCTCGATCAGGTGATCGAGGAGTTGCGCCGGTCGGCGAAAGCACGGCCGGATCTCTTTGCGCCATAAGCACCTTAAGTACCTGCGTACCCTAAGCAGCCTGGCCTTACGTCAAGCAACGACCGTACTTCAACCACCTTCGTGCAGCGCCGGAAGCTTCGCCGCGCACGGAATCAAGGGGCCCCGGTAATGTGTCTGGCTTTTCTTTGCGGATTTGCGCCATGACGCCGCTCATTTCCGTTAGCAAGCTGAGCAAGAGCTTTCCTGGCGTGAGAGCGCTGCACGAAGTGCAATTCGAGCTCATGGCGGGCGAAGTGCACGCGTTGATGGGCGAGAACGGCGCGGGCAAGTCGACCTTGATGAAGATTCTCGCGGGCGTTTATACGCGCGACTCGGGCGACATTCTCTACGATGGCCAGCATGTCGCGTTTGCAAGCCCGCGCGAGGCGCAGGCTGTGGGCGTCGGCATCATTCATCAGGAACTCCAGCTGATGAATCATTTGACCGTCGCGCAGAACATGTTCATTGGCCGCGAGCCGCGCGGCCGTCTTGGGCTCTTTCTCGACGAAGACAAACTCAATGCGCAGGCGCATGCGATTCTCGCGCGCATGCACGTGCAGCTCGACCCGCGCACCGTGGTCGGCTCGCTCACCGTCGCGAGCCAGCAGATGGTCGAGATCGCCAAGGCGCTGTCGTACGATTCGCGCGTGCTCATCATGGACGAGCCGACTTCCGCGCTCAACGACGCGGAAATCGCCGAGCTTTTCCGCATCATTCGCCAGTTGAAAGAGCGGGGCGTGGGAGTCGTCTACATCTCGCACAAGATGGATGAGCTCAAGCAGATTGCCGATCGCGTCACCGTGCTGCGCGACGGCGAATACGTGGCCACTGTCGGCGCCGCCGATACGAGCGTGCAGGCCATCATCGGCATGATGGTCGGCAGAACGCTCGCCGACGTCGCGCCGTATCAGGGGCCGGCGCAGCAGGGCGAAGTCGCGCTCGAAGTGAAGCATTTGAACGCGGGCCCGCTCGTGAAGGACGTGAGTTTCACGTTGCGCAAAGGCGAAATACTCGGGTTTGCGGGACTCATGGGCGCGGGCCGAACCGAAGTCGCGCGGGCGGTGTTCGGTGCGGACCCAGTCGAATCCGGCGAGATCTTCGTGAAAGGCGCAAAGGCGTCGATCAAAACGCCGAGCGACGCGGTCGCGCACAGCATCGGGTATCTCTCCGAGGACCGCAAGCGCTTTGGCCTTGCGACCGGCATGGACGTCGAATCGAACATCGTGATGTCCAATCTCGGCAAATTTCTCTCGCTGAATCTGTTTTTACGCCGCATGCAGATACGCAAGACGGCGGCGCATTTCATCAGCCTCCTCGCCATTCGCACGCCTTCCCCCACGCAGCCGGTGCGCCTGCTCTCGGGCGGCAACCAGCAGAAGATCGTCATTGCGAAGTGGCTGGAGCGCAACTGCGATGTGCTGTTCTTCGACGAGCCCACGCGCGGCATCGACGTTGGCGCGAAAAGCGAGATCTACAAACTGTTGCGCGCGCTCGCGGAACAAGGCAAGGCGATTGTGATGATCTCGTCGGAACTCCCGGAAATCCTGCGCATGAGCGACCGGATCGTAGTGATGTGCGAAGGCCGTATCACTGGCGAACTCTCCGCCAGCGAGGCGAGCCAGGAGCGCATCATGCATCTCGCGACCCAGCGCGAAACCTTGCAAGCGGCATGAGCCTCAAGAGGTCGAATCCATGACTATGCAATCGGATACTGCAGCACTGGCGGATCAGAAACGGTCGGCCGGTTTAAAGGCGCGCATTTTCTCGCCTACCGCGCTGCAGAAAATGCTCGCGTTCGCCAGCTTGATCCTGCTGCTGATCTTTTTCAGCTTCGCTTCGCCTGCATTCATGCAGATGGACAATATCCTCGGCATTCTGCAGGCAACGGCTGTGAACGGCGTGCTCGCCATTGCCAGCACGTTCGTCATCATCACGGGCGGCATCGATTTGTCCGTTGGCACGTTGATGACGTTTACGGCCGTGATTTGCGGCGTATTCCTGACCTATTGGCATTTGCCGATGTGGATCGGCGTGCTCGCCGCAATCGTAACGGGCGCGCTGTGCGGAACCATTTCGGGCACGCTCACGGCGAAGATGAAAATCCCGCCGTTCATCGCCACGCTGGGCATGATGCTGCTGCTCAAGGGGCTCTCGCTCGTGGTCTCGTCGGACAAGCCCATCTATTTCACCGACACCGAAAACTTCTACATGATTTCGCAGGACTCGCTGATCGGCTATTTCCTGCCCAGCGTGCCCGTGCCGAACGCGGTGCTGATTCTGTTCGTGCTCGCGATTGCGAGTTCGATCACGCTGAACCGCACGGCGCTTGGCCGCTATACGTTCGCGCTCGGCAGCAATGAAGAGGCCGTGCGACTTTCGGGCGTGAATGTCGATCGCTGGAAGATCGCGATCTATGGTCTTGGCGGCGCGATTTGCGGCATTGCAGGACTGTTGATCGCCTCGCGTCTGAATTCTGCACAGCCGGCGCTCGGCCAGGGTTACGAGCTGGAGGCTATCGCGGCGGTCGTGATCGGCGGTACGTCGCTGAGCGGCGGGTCGGGCACGATACTCGGCACCATCATCGGCGCGTTCATCATGAGCGTGCTGACGAACGGCCTGCGCATCATGTCGGTCGCGCAGGAATGGCAGATCGTGGTAACGGGGCTCATCATCATTCTCGCGGTGTATGCGGATATCTTGCGGCGCAAGAAGCGTTGAAAGAGGAGACGGAAGAAGCACGGAAAGAACGGGGAGTAAAACAAGACTCCCTCAACGGCTGGAGGTCTATGGCCCACCTTAGGAGGAGAAACGTCATGTTGAAAAGAAAACTCATCAGTGCCGTAATCGGAGTGGGCGCGCTCGTGGGCGCGTCGAGCCTGACCTATGCTGAGGAACCCTACATTCCGATTATTTCGAAAGGCTTCCAGCATCAGTTCTGGCAAGCCGTGAAGTCCGGCGCGGAACAGTCGGCGAAGGCGAACAACGTCCGGATCACGTTCGAAGGCCCTGAAACCGAGGCCATGGTCGACAAGCAGATCGACATGCTCTCTGCCGCGCTCGCCAAGAAACCGCAGGCGCTCGGCATTGCCGCGCTCGACAGCAAGGCCGCCGTTCCGCTGCTCAAACGCGCGCAGTCCAGCAAGATCCCCGTGATCGCGTTCGACTCCGGCGTCGACAGCGATATTCCGCTCACGACCTGCGCCACGGATAACCTCGCCGCCGCCGCGCTCGCCGCCGACAAAATGGCGGAGATGATCGGCAACGCAGGCGAAGTCGGCGTGATCGTGCATGACCAGACGAGCCGCACGGGTATCGACCGGCGCGACGGCTTCCTCAACGAGATGAAGACGAAGCACCCGGGCATCAAGATCGTTTCCGTGCAGTACGGCGCGGGGGACCACCTGAAGTCGGCGGAAATCGCCAAGGCCATGATTCAGGCGAACCCGAACCTCAAGGGCATTTTCGGCGCCAATGAGGGCTCGGCGGAAGGCGCGGCGATTGGCGTGAAGGAGTCGGGCAAGAAACTGGTGCTGATCGGCTTCGACTCGGGCAAGGAGCAAAAGGAAGCGATCATGTCCGGCCTGATGGCGGGCGCGATCACGCAGAACCCGGTCGGTATCGGCAAGTGTGTGGTCGATTCTGCGGCGAAGGCGTTGAAGGGCGAAACGCTGCCGAAGAAAATCGACACGGGCTTTTACTGGTACGACAAAACCAATATGAGCGACCCGAAGATCGCTGCAGTGCTTTACGACTGATTGGTTTGGGTCGAGCGCAATACGAGAGGAAGAGCTGCGGCTCTTCCTCTTTGTTTTGGGAGTCTGCGGCGCACGTCAGACCCACTGCCGTCGTTCGATCATCCGCTGCCGCGATGACCCCTCTCGAAGGTACAGCGGCCATTGCCTTATCGCCGTGGTCGGTGGACCGTCCGGGCTGACCTTCAGCCCCTACTTACCGTCACTCCCCAGTGATTCGCTTGCATGTGGGGACTTTACCCAGGCCGTTTGGAGTGCATGCCGACTCCCTTTCCTATCCGTCCAGGCAAAGAATGACATGGCAGTCGCCGAGCGAGAGTGCCGGGAGGTGCCATGCCCGCCACGGGTTCGCGGCAGGACCGGGTGCCCATCGTCGAGCGACTTTCCTCTAGATTTTCAGCTTCGTCGTCAGTTCGCTGAGGGATCACATCATGAACAAGCTCACTGCCACCATTCTTGCCAGTTGCGTGTCGTTCGCCGCTGCGGGCGCCTTCGCTGCTGATAGTGCGTCAACCGACGCGAATTCCGAAGACGCGACGAGTCAGGAGACCACCGCAAAGAGTGTAACGGAATCAGACGCGATGAGTGTCGACAGCATGGCCAAAGACGGGATGAAAGAAGATGCGATAGACCATGGCGGCATGGCCGAAGATGGAACCAAGAATCCCGAGGTGAAGTGAACTCCTTCCAGGCGTTCGCTCCTGGCCGACTACTGGCCTACGCGAACGCCCGAAGCCGACCCGTTTCGGCCATTGCGCATTCGCAGCAGCAACGCCTGCTTTCAGGACTACAGCGTCCGATCCAGGTATCGCTCGTGTTGAACGAAGTCGGTACAGATTTGCCTCGACAAGGCCGCGAATAAATTGGCCGATAAAATCCTTGCGCATCGCGGATCAAGTGAGAATTGACGACCGCCTCATCTTGTCCCGGTTTTCACCGACGGCGCGTTGGAATAAGCCCCGCCGAAGGGGGCACTCCAAATCAGTTCGTCGCGGTGGCAGGTTTCGTTTCTGACTTCACGTCAGCTTTGACGTCCTGCTTGATTCCAGCTTTCTCTGAATCCGATTTGCCGAACAGCATCGTTATGAGGTCGGGATAATCGAAAGCCGAACCGTTCGCGGTGTCGATAGCCGCGCCGACAATGCCGCCGAAGAGAATGTTACCGAACGCTGAACCTTTGACGGATGATTTCACGGTGCTTGTCGCGGGTTCAAGGCCATCCTTCTTGCAAGTGACATTCAGTGCGTCGGCGGAACGATGAACCGTCACGGTCCCCGGCGTAGTCAGGAACCACGTGCCTTTATCGTTTTTCAGTTCGCACGTTGCGCCAGTCACGGTATCCGCGCCTTTATGCGCATCGACAGAAAGAGTTTGCTGCGTCCCACCAACAATCGATGCACAGCCGGACATCAGGACGGTCGCGCCAGCAATAGCAGTTATGATTATTCTCTTCATACTTCGGTCTCCTACACATACAGAATAAACAGGTTGGCCTCTACGGCCATTTATAAAATGGTGCCACGCGGCACAGTGACCAACCGCTGAAGCGAACCCATTTACATCTTGTTACAAAAACAGAATGCGGGTGGAACTGTAGGGGATCACGTAACCCGCGTTTTATCTTTTTACGACAATTTTTTCGTATTTCATGCCACTAGGCGTAAACGCCAAGGCGTGCAACCGAGCGCAGGGAAGGGTGGACATGAGCGACTTCCTGCGCAAGCACAAGGGCGCATTGCCAGGTGAAGTACGGCGAGACGGCCATCAAAACGCTCATGGTGCGCCAGTCCGGTCAGGTCTACGAACGGGACCTCGGGCCGGGCAGCGCCACGAAAGCGGAGGCGACAAAGACGTTCGGCCCGAGGCCAGGCTGGAGCAAGGTGCCTGATCGCGATAGCGAGTCATCCGTTCGCATGCGGTGCGCAAATTGTGCGAGCGTTGCTTCATCGCCGACTAACGTCCGACGTGGTCGGCCGTAGCCAACTCTGAACCGCCTTTCAGACCGGCGCACGCCAATGACCTGACTGCTAGTCCCAAACAAGTCGAACTTCTCTCGACGTGCTCCACATCCCGGCCGTGGTAGCCATGACGAGTCGGACATCTGGATCATCTATTCTTGAGAGAGGCCCGACTCTTCATGGCCGGTCGTAGTCCGACTTGAGTTGTGGATCCCGGACAGGCCAATTCGGACCCATCGTCGGGAGGGAGGGTGCAATGGTCGAAGAGCACGTTGCTGCCGTCAGCGCCAGCGGGGCGGCGACCGCCAGAGGCTGGCGTGCGATTTTGGCGCCGGCTCAATGGCTGACGAACTACAAACTGCGGTGGCTTTCTTCCGATCTCGTAGCCGGGGTGACGCTTGCTGCCTACGGCATTCCTGTCTCGCTAGCCTACGCGACGCTCGCTGGATTGCCGGCTCAATACGGCATATATGGCTATCTGGTGGGGGGGATCTTCTACGCGCTGTTCGGTTCGTCGCGCCAGCTGGCGATTGGACCCACTTCGGCAATCTCGATGCTCGTCGGCGTGACGGTCGTGGACATGGCCGGCGGCGATGCCGAACGGTTCGCATACATTGCCGCATTGACGGCGGTACTGATCGCCGCCATGTGCCTGCTGGGGTGGCTCCTGCGGCTCAGTTCGCTTGTGAACTTCATCAGCGAAACGATACTGCTTGGCTTCAAGGCCGGAGCCGCGCTGACGATCTCACTGACTCAATTGCCAAAGCTGTTTGGTGTCAAAGGGGGCGGTGAGCAGTTCTATGAGCGTGTCGCGATTCTGGTTGGGCAGCTTCCTGGCACCCATCTTGTCGTGCTTGCGTTCGGGCTTGGCGCGCTGGCCCTGCTGATGCTCGGCGAAAAATACTTGCCTGGGCGCCCGGTCGCCTTGTTCGTGGTGGCGCTCTCCATCGTGCTGCTGTCGGTGACGCCACTGGGCAGCATGGGGTTCACGGTCGTCGGAAATTTGCCGCGCGGATTGCCCGGTTTTCATTTCCCGCCGCTCAGGGTCCGTGACGTCGATGGCATCGTTCCGCTTGCGTTCGCGTGTCTGCTGTTGTCGTACGTGGAGAGCGTATCGGCGGCACGCGCTATCGCGCAGAAGCACGGATATGAAATCGACCCGCGTCAGGAGCTATTGGCGCTCGGCGCGGCGAATCTCGCCGTAGGCGTCTTTCATGGGTACCCGGTGGCGGGTGGTTTGTCGCAGTCCTCCGTGAACGACAAGGCCGGCGCGAAGACCCCGCTGGCGCTAGTGTTCGCGTCGATTGCTATCGGCCTGTGCCTGATGTTCCTCACAGGTTTGCTGGTCAACCTGCCCAACGTCGTTCTGGCGGCCGTCGTGCTGGTGGCGGTCAAGGGCCTCGTTGACATTCGCGAATTGCGCCACGTCTGGTACGCCAGCCGCTACGAGTTTATGGTGTCGATGGTCGCCTTCATTGCCGTATTGCTGCTGGGCATTCTCAAAGGGGTGATCTTCGCGGTACTCGCGTCGATGCTATTGCTCATCCGGCGCGCAGCACATCCGCACGTGGCGGTGCTCGGACGCATTCCAGGAACACACCGATACTCGGATATCGAGCGTCATCCCGACAATGAGCGGATACCTGGTGTTCTCATTTTCCGAGTTGAGGCTTCGCTGGTTTACTTCAACACGGACCATGTACGGGCAGCGGTACGGGAGACAATCCGGGCGGCAACGGGCGCGGTCGAGCTGGTGATAGTCGATCTGTCCAATTCTCCGGCGGTTGATATCGCCGGAGCCCGGATGCTCGCTACCCTGCATGCTGAGCTCTCCGAAGCGGGAGGGATCCTGCGGATCGTTGCCGCTCATGGCAGCGTGCGCGATATGCTTCGCGCGGAAGGACTGGAGCAGCAGGTTGACGATATCGGCCGCCGCGTTTCGGTGGATGACCTGATTGGGACGTATATGCACGAACTCGACGTCAAGACCGCGGTGGCGGACCCGGTTGGGAAAAAAATGAATTGATTAGGGTGCGGCGGATCAAGGCTAATCTGAAGCATGTATCACCTGGAAACCGGGTTGAACGACTGCTCGTTGGGCCGGAGAGACATTTGAATGGCAAAGCCCCAGTGTTGATGAACGGCCGGAACTGGCCGACTGTACGCGCGCGCCAACTTCGCCGTAAGCCGCCACTCGACAACATTCGCCGTCCACCAACGGCCGCGAGTATCGGCCGCAGGACGGTTTGAGAAGCAATAGCTGACCGACCTTGGCTCGTACAAATTCGTCGATGCCTACACAAACGCCAGGATGGGGGCCGAGCCTTTCGCCCGCGCGCCACAGGTGCCTGACTTCGCTTTCCAGTGACGGGAGGCGGGGCGTTGCGGAACTGCATCGTTGCGTCGAGGTACCGTCAATCACGCGATACTCCCTGTACGCCCCGCGACGGATTCGCACCCCAGCAAAGCCTGTCATTTCCTTGACTCCTGCTGCTCCCGTCCTATCTTTCGTGAAAGGCCCGCGCTGCCTGCGCTGCACAAGAGCAACAACAAGGAGCCCGCGATGGAAATCAATATCAGGATGCTGAAGGATCTCGTCGAGGCTATTGGTGCGGCGGGTGACGCGATCACAAAAATCGCCGATGGCATCAAACATGTAGTGGTCACGGTCGTGGAGGGGTGCTTGGACGCAATTGATTGTGGGGGAGATCAAGATGTTGCTTGCCGTCATTGTCTACGCGGTAATCGGATTTCGAATTGCGTACGTAATTCTCGTTCGCGACACGCGATCCAGTCGTGCCGAGATGGCGAGGGTGTATCAAGCAGCTGAAGGAACCGAATGGGAACAATTGCGCCGGCGGGTGTTGATGACGGCATTGGACGTCGTCGCAGCGCTGTGTCAGGGCCTGGTTTGGCCTTTGCATATTGCGGTCATGACGTGGGAGAAATTGAGCCTCCCTTCCGAAGGACGCTTCATAGCCACGAAGAACTACCATTCAATCTCGTGGCTCGTTGAACCGTTTGTATTCTTTCTCATTTTCGCTTCGCTCATCTTGCTGCGGCCGCGCGCACTCCCGCCTGATTTCGCTACCCTTGCGCTAGCAACCGCGCTCCTGCTTTACGCGACCCTTTTCCAGATTAAGTTGCTACTCTCGCTAAAGGCCGCGACGAATCAGCTCATGAGGTCAAGGTGGGATCCCAGAGTCGTCGTTCCGCTAATCGCGCTGATACAAGTTGCCACGCTCTCGATAGCTTACGCAGGTTTCGACCACGATACGCAATCGATGTTCGAAGCCGTAACGAACTCCGGGCATAAGTTAGTCTCTCCTGGGAGTTTGCTTGACATCGTTCGTGAGTGGCCCAGTGGTTTCACCAAAGAGGCCATGATTGCAGCGTCGGGTGTCCTTCTCGCGGCGTCAATTCTCGGATTGGCGAAGAAATGCTGGACCTTGCTACGTTCTGACCAAGACATTGTCGACCTCGCGACAAGCGAACTTTTCATGCATCGCTTCAAAGAAGCTGAAGGGCTACTGGAACGCGTAAAAGTCAGAACCGCTGAGTCCGAGTTGCGCTGTGCTCTAGCGTTCCTTGGATTGGGGAATGTTGCGAAGGCCGTCGAATGTGCCACGGTGGGCCGCTCCATGGAAAGGGGGCACCCGGTACCAACAGTTGAAGGTGGCGCGTTTCTTCTATCGCTCGCAACGGAATTCAGGATGTCGTGGGTCGCGACGGAACGCCTGCTTAATTTCTGCGTGGAAACACCGCCTTCAAACTATGCAGTCTACGACGCGCTTTGCTTTCTCAGCGACTCAGAGTACGCCGACCTTGTTGAAGAGGGATTGCGCGCGAGGATGAACGACGGAGGAGAATATCGCGTCGCGGTATCGTGGTTTTTATCGCATCGTGAGAAGTTTTCGCAAGCATATGCTATTGCTTCGGATATCGATTGCCGGTCAGTGCATTCCGTGACCGCAGCAGCGATTACGTTGTACTTGATTATTCAGGCCGGCACGTTGTCGCCTCTTAACGTAACGAACACGGTTTCCATCAGCTTTCAACCGCATGAGGCATTTGACTATCTTTCTGGCCTTCACCTGAAAGCGCTGCAGACGGTGTGTGAATGCTGGGACTCACTGGATGAACTTCGATTCTACGTGTTGTTGACTGGGGAACTCACGAGCGTAGGAAATCTGGTTCAGGCCGACAAGCGCTTTGATGCTGCTGCACTTCACGCCAGACTTGAGGAGATGTATCGGCTCAAGGCTCCCGCCTCCGCTAGTGATGCTTTTGCCTTGGCTAAACGCGCTGCGGACGCTGCGAGCCATTGACGCGGACCGTGAATGGTCCCGATCTGACGCTCGTGCGCAGAGTTAACTTGTAGATGACGCTACATACAACTAGCCTCATCTACATGAACCCTCAGCAAACCTGCTGCGCGAGCTTTCCGCAGCCAGTGAAAAGGGCAGCAATACGAGGGGGCGCCCATGAGCACGACGACGGCGCACGTGCCCGGATACACGCGTGGCCAGATGGCGCTTTACATGTTGAAGCGGCGTGCGTCAACCCGCTGTGCAGCGTCATCAACTGGGATAACGCTGCAATGAGACTTCAGGCGGCAATGCCGTCGCGCGCGCAGGCCTGAAGCATGCGGGCAGGATGCCCGCGCGTGGTGTAACGTCGAGACGACAACCCGGGTACTGCCATGACTCCAGCCAGGGCGCCACTTTCGATCCGGCTCCGGCCTGCGGGCGTGGACCGGGGTGCATGGCTGCTGCTTGCGGCAAGGAGCTTGCGCGGGATCTGTGACGGTTTCGTCGCCGTGCTGCTGCCAGCGTATCTTCTGTCGCTTGGCTTCGGGAAGCTCACGGTGGGCCTGATCGGCACTTCCACGCTTTTGGGCTCGGCCGTTGCGACGATTGTGGTCGGCCTGCTAGGTAGCCGTTATCCGCAACGCGCGCTGCTGCTTTTCGCTGCCGCCCTGATGGCAGCAACCGGTCTTGCGTTTGGATTCCTGTCGTCACTATGGCCGTTGCTCGTGGTCGCGTTCGTCGGCACGCTCAATCCGAGTTCGGGTGACGTCAGCCTGTTCCTGCCGCTTGAGCACGCACGGCTCGCCGAGTCCGCGACTGGCGACGCCCGGACTGCGCTTTTCGCCCGCTACAGCCTCGTGGGCGGGCTGTCGGCTGCACTGGGCGCGCTGCTCTCCGGGCTCCCGGAGTGGATGGCGGCGCATTCCAGGGTTTCCGCGCTCCTCGCCATGCGCGGGATGTTCATCCTCTACGCGATAACGGGCATCGCTGTATTTCTGCTATACCTCCGCCTGCCGAAGCGTCAGGCACACACGGCGGCGGTCCGGGCGCCGCTCGGGCCGTCACGCGGGATCGTCACACGCCTCGCGCTGCTGTTCAGCATCGACGCGTTTGCAGGTGGGCTGCTCGTGAACTCACTGCTGACGCTGTGGCTTATTCAGCGCTTTGGTCTGTCTCTCGCCCACGCTGGGCAGTTCTTTTTCTGGTCGGGGCTGCTCAGTGCCGGCTCGCAACTGGCGGCTGCGCCGATTGCCCGCCGGATCGGCCTGCTCAACACAATGGTGTTCACCCACATTCCCTCGAGCGTGTGCCTGATCGCTGCCGCCTTCACGCATTCGCTGCCGCTGACCCTCGTGTTGCTGCTGGTACGCAGTGCGCTGTCGCAGCTCGATGTGCCGACCCGCAGTGCTTACGTGATGGCCGTCGTGACGCCAGCCGAACGACCGGCCGCGGCAAGCTTCACGGCAGTGCCGCGTAGCCTCGCGGCGGCTATCGCGCCAACGATCGCCGGCGGGCTGCTCGGCGCCGGCTGGCTCGGCGCACCACTCATAGCGTGCGGCACGCTCAAGATTGCCTACGATCTCGCGGTGCTCGCAGTTTTCCGTCGTATCAGGCCGGACGGAGGATCATCGTGATCGGCGGGCACGCGGGTCATCGCCTCGTTGCGCCGCTCATCAGCATGTTGTTCGCGGCCGCGATCGCAGCCGGAAGCTGCGCCGGCTGTATTGCGCATGGCGCGGATGACGCGGATGACGCGGCGAGCGGCAACCTGCCACTGCAGCACATCGAGGATGTGCCGCTGCCAGGGCGCGCGTCACGATTCGATTATGAAAGCTACGACCCCGGCAGGCATCTGCTGTTCATCGCGCATCTGGGAGACAGCGAAGTCGTCGTATTTGACACACTCGCATCGCGCGTCGTCGCGCGTATTCCAGGCATCTCCGCCGTGCACGGCGTGTTGGCGGTTCCCGAACTGTCCCGCGTGTTCGCTTCGGCGACCGGCACGAACGAGATTGTCGCGATCGACGAGCGCACACTGAAGATCGCCGCACGGGCGCCCGGTGGCGTCTATCCGGACGGCATGGCGTACGCGCCCGATACGCGCAGACTCTTCGTATCCGATGAGACAGGAGAAACGGAGACGGTGATCGATGTCCCGGGCAACCGCCGTATTGCGACGATTCCGCTCGACGGTGAAGTGGGCAATTCGCAATACGACCCGGTCTCCCGGCACATCTTCGTCAACGTACAGACACGTCGCCAACTGGTGGAGATAGACCCGGCCAGCAACACGGTTGTTGCGCGTATTGAGCTCCCGGGCGCGAAAGGCAATCACGGACTGCTGCTCATTCCGGAATCACGCCTCGCACTGATTGCCTGTGAGGACAACGATCGCCTGCTTGTGCTCGACATGCGCACGATGAAGGTTGTCGAGGCGTACGACGTCGGCGGCGATCCGGATGTGCTGGCGTTCGATCCCGTATTGCACGTGGCATACGTGGCCGGCGAGGCGGGCGTCGTGTCAATGTTCCGTGTGGGCGCGACCCGCGTGACGAGGATCGGCGACGGCAGGGTCGGCCCGAACGCACATGTTGTGACTGTCGATGCGCAGACGCATCGGTCCTGGTATCCGCTGAAGGACGTCGACGGGCATCCTGTGCTGCGCATCATGGCGCCCCGATGAGCTTCGGTGTCTCACGTCGTTGAACACGACATTGCCCAATCTTTTCCAACTGGCCGATTCGGGCCGACTACCGCCTGCCCGCAACCGATCTCCCCGCAAATCCACGAAGAACCTTAAAAAAGACCGCGCTCGGCGAGATTGGCGTAAAGCGCCCGCACACCGAACGTCCACGGTTCGATTTCCGTGCAGAGCCGCACGGTGTTGACGATGCCGCCAAGCGGCGGCGCACTGATCGTGACGCGGTCGCCAAGGTGATGGGTGAAGCCGCCGCCGGGCGCGTCGCGGTCCTTGATCGGCGAGAACATCGTGCCGAGGAACAGCATGAAACCGTCCGGGTACTGATGGTGCCGGCCCCACGCCTGCGAAACGAGATCGAGCGGATCGCGGCTGATTTCCTGCATATGACTCACGCCTTCGAGCAGAAAGCCGTCGTCCGCACCTTCCACGCGCAGCGAGACGCTGGTGGCGCGAACCGAGTCGAGCGTGAACGTTTCGTCGAATAAACGAATGAACGGCCCAATGGCGCACGAGCCGTTGTTGTCCTTGCATTTGCCGAGCAGCAGAGCGGAGCGGCCTTCGATATCGCGCAGATTGACGTCGTTGCCGAGCGTCGCCCCGACCACCTCGCCGCGGCTGTTCACCGCGAGCACGATTTCGGGTTCGGGGTTATTCCACGCAGAGGCGGGATGCAGGCCAATATCGGCGCCAAAGCCTACGGCAGACATTGGCTGGGACTTCGAGAACACCTCGGCATCCGGGCCGATACCGACTTCCATGTATTGCGACCACGCGCCGCGGCGCTGAAGCGCTTCCTTCAGTTTGATCGCGGCCGCGGAGCCGGGCTTGATCTTCGAAAGATCGGCGCCGATCAGCTTCGTGATTTCCGCGCGCACGTCCTGCGCTTTGGCAGGATCGCCGCCGGCCTGTTCCTCGATAACGCGCTCCAGAAGACTCACGGCGAACGTCACGCCGCAAGCCTTGATGGCCTGCAGGTCACACGGCGCGAGCAGCGAAGGGCGATCGTCGGGGCGATCGCCCGCGAGGCTGTGTTCGAGCAAGGCATCAACCGTGCCGAGCGGCTCGCCGGGCGTATGCCGCACGACATCGAGCAGATCGTCGTACTCGAACAAGTCGGCCGTGGTGGGGGCAATCTGCGAAATATCGAAGACCATGCCGCCGCGCACGACGACGACGCAGGGGCCGTCGCCCTCTGGTGTGGGCCGCCAGACGCGGCCGACGAGTAGCGCATTGTCGAGATCGTGCGGAAGATAAGCGGATGTTGAGGACATGGCAGGCGTTCCGGAGTGAGAGTGGCGACACGCATCGTAGGGCGGATGAGCGTGCGCGTCCAAACGAACGCCTCATTATCCAACAGGATGGACGAGCGAGCCGGCGCCCTCGAATCGGCTGAACGGCGGCTCGCGTTGCGCGTTAGAACAGGTGCTTGATACCCGCAGACACCGCAACCTGATTCGACGTTGTCGAGGGCGACAGGTAGCCGATGTCCGCGACCGCTTGGCGGCCCCACGAGTCCACGCCGCTTGCGTGCTGGTACGCGGCCGTTGCGTACAGTTCGGTGGCCTTCGAGAGCGAGTAGCCGGCGCCCAGGTTCCACTGCTCATAGCGCGCGCCGCCACTGCCGTTCAGGTTGCCGCCATTCGTGTAATCGAACGACGTGCCCACGCGCAGGAACGGCGTGACCTGATAACGCACGCTCGCGCCCACCGTACTGAACGAGGCCGTGCCGTGGTAGTTCTGCGTGTTGAGCGAGGCCGTAGCGCCGAGATCGCGGTATTGCGTGTTGGACCAGGCGAGGCCCAGGATGGCCGAGCCGATGGTCCAGGTCGAGGCCACGGCGACCGTTTGCTGCGTGCGCGCGGAGGCGAATCCCGAGATGGACGGATTCGATGCCGGGCTCGTGGCGGAACCGGCCGAGCCGAGATTGTTGCCCGTGGCGCTCGCGTTCGCATTCGTGCCATAGAGCGAGTTGTTCGGATTGCGCGCGTTGATGATCGACGCGGCGATCGCAACGCTCGGTCCGGTATAGCTGAAGCCCGTGGACCAGTACTGGTTCTGCGTGAAGTTGCCGGCAATCCCGCCCAGGCTGTATAACGCGCCAAACCGGAATCCACCAAAGGAGTCCGAACTGTATTTGATCGCGTTATTGATGCGGTGCGTGAAGTTGAGGTTGTCGTAGTCGGCCGGATGGATCGCGAGATTGCCGAAGTACCACGCATAGAGCAGCGGCGACACGTAATCCACCGCGGCGTCGGACTGACGCCCAAGCGATGCGGTGCCGTAGTTCGGCGCGGTGAGCCCGACCCATGCCTGACGGCCGAACAGGGTGCCGCCCTGGCCGAGCGTGCCATTGCTCACGCTAAAGCCGCTTTCGAGCACGAACAACGTCTTCACGCTGCCGCCCAGATCTTCGGTGCCTTTCAGGCCCCAGCGGCTCGAACTCGGGCCCGAGGTGCCGCTGTCGAACTGGGCGACCTGGCCGCCCCCGGTGGGTTTGCCACCGGCGGCCGTTGCCGCTGTTTGAACGTTGTTCGTGTACGTCACGTTGCCCGTGACGATACCGTAGAGCGTCACGCTGCTCTGAGCGTAGGCTGCGGCGGGTGATAGTGCGATGGTAGTGAGCGCGAGAAGTGTTTTTTTCATGGTTCGGGTCTTGTTTTAAAACGTGGTCGAGACTAGACAGCGGCAATCTGGAATGCGTTAGTGCGGGAAGTAATCGGGCAGGCGATAGCCTTTGTAGGTCTCATTGCGCAGGATCGCGGCACGGAACTCTTCCGACCGATAGGCCGCGACGATATCGGCGGTCTCCGGTGAGTTGCGGTTCGCCGATTTGACGACCACTTGATTCACGTAAGGCGAGCGCATTTGCTCGAGCGCCAGCGCTTCGGTCAAACGGTGCCCGCTGGAAATGGCGAAGTTGCCCTGGATCGCCGCGAAATCGACGTCCTCGAGGGCGCGCGGCGCCTGTGCGGTTTCGAGCGGGACGATACGGATGCCAGCAGGATTGGCGACCACGTCACGCTCGGAGACATCGACAGGATTGGGATTCTCGCGAATGCGGATCCAGCCGATCGACTGAAGAATCTTGAGCGCGCGTTCGAGGTTGACGGGGTCGTTCGGCACGGCGACCGTTGCGCCGGCTTTCACCTCGGAGAGCGAACGATGGCGGGTCGAGTAGAGGCCCATAGGCGGTGTCGGCACTTGTACGACGCCGACGAGATCGGTGCCGTTCCGGTCGTTGTATGCCTTCAGATAGACGTTGTGCTGCATCACGTCCGCCGCGATCTCGCCGTGCCAAACCGCCTGATTTGCTTCGAGACCGGTGCTGAAATTGACATACTGAACGGTGTAACCCTTGCGTTTGAGTTGCGGCTCGACGCCTTCGCGGAATTCGTCGGCGTATGGGCCGGGCACGAAGCCGACGCGCAACACGTGAGCGGCATTGTCGGCAGCGTGCACCGGCAATTGCAGCGCAAACAGTGCGATAGTGGAAAATACTATTTGGATAACTAATTTATTTATCACGATGGAGGCCTTCGCGGTCTGGGAAGGCCGATTATGGTTGTGAGCCTTTGGGGCGGCCAATACTAAATCGAGATTTACATATCGACTGGTGACATAGAACGCAAAGCAATACGGTTATCTGCGGCGAGAATTAGAAACGCAGGATTTGATGGTTTTCGCTGCGCCGCGCGGCTTATAACATCGGCTTCTTCCTTATTCACTGTCGACCTCACGTCGAGACAACCGGGCATGAACGCACGCCGTCACTTCATTCGCATCTCAGCGGGAGCCGCTGCGCTCGCCGCGTTGCCCATGCTCAGCGCGGGACCCGCACGCGCGGGCAGCGCAGCGCGTACGCTGCGCGTAGGCAATCAGAAAGGTTATCTGAGTCTTCTGAAAGGACGTGGAACCCTCGAGAAGCGGCTCGCTCCGCTTGGTGTCTCCGTCACGTGGACAGAGTTCGACGCAGGCCCGGTGCAACTCGAAGCGCTCAACGTGGGTTCGATCGACTTTGGCGACGTGGGCGAGGCGCCCCCCATCTTCGCGCAGGCAGCGGGTGCGCCGCTCGCCTACGTCGCGGCCACGGTGCCGCGCCCGCAGTCGGAAGCGGTGCTGGTGCCTCACGCTTCAGCCATACGCAGTGTGGCGGATCTCAGGGGAAAGACGATTGCGCTCAATCGCGGCAGCAACGTCCACTATTTTCTCGTGAAGCTGCTGCAAGCGCACAGCATCCAGTATGGCGACGTGAAAGTCGTGTTCCTTGCGCCCGCCGACGCGCGCGCGGCGTTCGAGCGCGGTTCCATCGATGCGTGGGTGATCTGGGACCCGTTCCTCGCCGCCGCGCAAAAAACCCTCGACGCGCGCATTCTCGCCGACGCGAGCGGCGTGGTCGGCAACCGCGCCTACTACTTCTCGTCGCTCAGCTACGCGAAGCAGAACCCCGATGTCATCAAAATTCTCATCGACGAATTGAGCCAGATCGACCAATGGGGGCAGGCTAACCGGGCCGCGCTCGCCACCCAGCTCGCGCAGTTGTGGGGTCTGCCGAACGATGCGGCTAGCGAGGCAATCGCACGCGTGCAGTTCGGCACAGGCCCTATCACGAAAGCCATTCTTGCGGAGCAGCAGCAGATCGCCGATACGTTCTTTGACCTGAAGCTGATTCCAAAACGCGTGAACGTGCTGGAAGCGGCTGCGCCGGGCATCGTCTAGCGCTCGGCACAACGTATCCACCCCGGCCGCAACTCGCGCGACGGGGTTTTCTCACACGCCCAGCGCGCGGCGCGCGGCCATGCTCCGCAGCAAACTATTGGACGGCGCGTGAATACGCGCGCACTGCACATTGCGGTGATGGCGTTCGAGCGGATTGTGCCGCGCAATCCCATGGTTGCCCGCGAGTTCAAGCGCGATCTCAACGGCCTGAATGGCGTTGTCGACCACGTCGTGCTTGACGAGGGCGGACAGCTCGGCGGGCGCGGTGCCTGCGTCGATCGCCTCGGCATGCGTGCGCAGCAGCCAGTCGTTGCTAGCCAGCCGCATCTCGATGCGCCCCACGTTTTCCTGCACGATGGGAACGGTGGCCAGCGCCGCGCCCCCGAGCGCGGCCGGTTTGCGCTCACTGAGGAAGGCGAGCAGCCAGTCGCGGGCCGCGCGCGCCGCGCCGTCATAGACGGTGCCGACGAGACTGAAGTACCACGCCGTGGCATGCGGATCGCGCTGCACGCCGAGATGGGCCGGCCGCAAGCCGACAACATCGTCAACGGGAATCGCCACGTCCGTGAACACCACGTCGTGACTCGCGCTCGCCCGCATGCCGAGCGGGTCCCAGGTCTCCACGATGCGCACGCCCGCCGCCTCGCGGGGCACGAGGAAATGGCCGAGGCGCGGCTCGGGCTCGTCCGTGCGTGCGAGCACGTTGATCCACGCGAGCAAGGGTGCGCCCGTCACATAGAGCTTATGGCCCGTGATGCGCCACGTGCCGCCTTCTCGGCGCGCGAGCGTCTCGGGCAGGCCGCCATGCGAGGGTGAACCGAGCGCTGGCTCGACCTGGGCCGCGTTGACGAGCGCGCGGCCTTCCACGCTCGCACGCGTGAGGCGTCGCGCGAGCGCTGCGGGCCAGTGGCCCGTGTTCTCGCGCGCGTCGTGCACGATCATGGCGTGCTGACTGTAGTGCATCGAGAGAATGAGCGCCACCGACGGGTCGCCATAGGCCACTTCGGCGACTATGGCGCGCGCGAGCGCGAGCCCGGCGCCGAAGCCGCCGTCGCGGCGCGCGATATTCGCGCGAAGCAGGCCCGCTTCGCGCAACGCGCGGAACTGCTCGAGCGGCGGGGTGGCGTCGCGGTCATGCTCGTCGGCCACGGCGGCAAACGCGCGGCCCAGCAGCGCCGCGCGCTCGATCAACGCGGCCGCCTGATCGTCGTCGCGCGCGAGCGTGGCGTCTGGCGTGAATGCGTTCACGGTGCACTCCCTGTGCGTTTAACGTTCGCCGCCCGGCGCACGCGGGTCGGGTGCAGCGCCATGGCGCACGATGCGGCCGAAGAACGGGTGGCCCGGGTCATTGAATCCCGGTGTCGACGGATGGCCGCTCGCCACGAGCGAATCGACGAATGCTTCGTCATCCTCATCGAGATGGTACTGCAACGCGGGCAGATAATCGCGCCATTGCGCCTCCGTGCGCGGCCCCGCAATCGCCGAAGTGATATAGCGGCTATTGAGCACCCACGCCAGCGCGAATTGCGCAGCGCTGAGCTTGCGTGCGTGCGCATGCGCCTCTACACGCCGCGCGAGTTCGATCGTCTCCGCTCGCCATTCAGTCTCATTCAGGCGGCGGTCTTGGCGTCCCGCGCGCGTGTCGGCGCCGGGCTGGGCGCCGGGTTCGTACTTGCCGGTCAGCACGCCGCGCGCGAGCGGGCTGTACGAAATCACGCCTAGTCCATAGTGCCACGCGGCGCTCAACTGCTCCGCCTCGACCTGGCGATTGGCGAGGTTGTAGAGGGGCTGGCTCGCGACGGGCCGCGGCACGCCCAGCAAATCGGCTACACGGCTGAACTCGGCAATACGCCATGCGCGATGATTCGACAGACCGTAGTGACGCAGCTTGCCGGCCGCGATCAGGTCGCCCAGCGCGCGCACCGTCTCCTCGACAGGGGTGTGGTGGTCCTCGCGATGCAGATACACGAGGTCCAGGTAATCGGTACCGAGGCGGGCCAGGCTCGCTTCGACCGCGCGGATCACGTGCTTGCGCGACGCGCCGGCTGCGTTGATGTCGCGGCTGCCGCTGCCGGGCGAGAAGTCGAACGGGTTGCCGAACTTCGTGGCGAGCACCCAGCGGTCGCGCTGCCGTGCAATATGGCGACCAACCACGCGCTCCGATTCACCCTGGTGATAGACGTCGGCAGTATCGATCGAATTCACGCCTTGTTCCTGCGCGGCGCCGATGATACGTTCGGCCGTGGCGTCGTCGGTCTGCCCGCCGAACATCATCGTGCCCAGCGTGAGCGTGGAGATTTTCAGGCCGCTATGGCCAAGTTGCCGGTATTCCATGGATTTTCCTTTGTTCATGCAATCAGTGCGACGTGAGCGCGCTTACCGCGAAAGCCAGACATCGGCGAAACTCGCGGCCGTGCCGTCGGGTGAAATGGAGTGGTCGTGCACGCGCTTCGAGGCGAGCGTCACCCACTGCGGCGAGACGAGATTCAGATCCGGCAGATCGCGCTCCAGAATACGCTGGATTTGCGCGAACTGCTGCTTGCGCTTTGTTTCATCGCTTTCTCGCGCGGCTTGTGCAAAGAGGCTGTCGATTTGCGGGTTGCTGTAGTGCGAGCCGTTCGTGAACGGCACGCCGGGGCGGAAATTGTCGGTCGTATACAAGCGCGCCACGCCGACCACCGGATCGAACAGATTGCTCATGCCGTTCACGGTGAAATCGAACTGCCGGTCGGTATAAACGCGCTTCAAATAGGCGGCAAGATCCTGATTGCGGATCGTCACGGCGATTCCCACCCGCGCGAGCGCCGACTTGATGTACTCGCCCGTGCGCGCGGGCAGGTCGCCAATCGGCAGCGGGTCGAGCGTGAGCGCGAAGCGCGTGCCGTCCGCCTTGCGCGGATAACCGGCCTCGTCGAGCAGACGATTCGCGCGCGCCACGTCGAACGGGTAGGGCGTGGGCGCCGCGTCGTAGTAGCGGTTCGACGGCATCAGTGGGCTCGCGGTGGGCGTGGCGTAGCCGTAGTAGATGACCTTGCGGATGACTTCGCGATCGATCGCCGAGGCAATCGCCTGACGCACTTTCAATTGCCCGAGCACGGGATTGTCGAGATTGAACTCGATACGCGCCACGCCCGCCTGAAATTCGTAGCCGCGTGTTTCGATACCGAGCTTCGGGTTGGCCTTGAGGCGATCGAGGTCGGCGAGCGGAACAGGCGTATCGCCGGCGAGATCGACCGAGCCGTCCTCGAACGCCACTGCACGCGCGGCGGGATCGGCGATGATCTTCACGATGATGCGGTCCAGATACGGCTTGCCTGCGTTCCAGTAATCGTCGTTGCGCGCATATTCGATGTAGCTGCCGCGCACCCATTTGACGAAGCGAAACGGACCGGTGCCAATGGGCGCATTATTGGCCGGATTGGCGAGCACGTCCTTGCCCTCGTAAATGTGCTTCGGCAGGATCGGCGTTTCCGAGGCCGAGAACGCGCGAATCAGCCACGGTGTCGGTTCGCTGAGCGTCAGCACGACCGTATAGGGGTCGGGTGTGGCGATCGCGGTGACGTTCGCGAAGGTGGTGCGCGCGCGCGGATGCACCTTGCGCAGCGAGTCGATCGACCACGCAACGTCGGCCGAAGTGAACGGCGCGCCGTCGTGCCATTTCACGCCGTGCCGCAGGTGAAACACATAACGGCGGCCGCCATCCTCGATCTCCCATGAAGTGGCGAGCAGCGGCTTCGGCTTCAAATCGAAGTCGTAGTCGAGCAATCCTTCAACCACTTTCGGGCTGACTTTGAGGACATTCACGGCTGTCGTGGCGACGTCCACGAGCGCCGTTGGCTCCGGCATCACCACGAAATTGAGCGTGCCGCCGCGTGTCTGAGCGTGCGCGGCGACGTGCGCGATGACGCTCGCCATGACCAGAACCAGCAGAACGATACGACGTGCCGACGTGCGCAGGAGGAGAGGAATCATCGAGTAGGCAAAAAGGCGATCAGAAAGTTGGGAGCGCAAGGGGCCACGCTTCACGCGTTAGCCGGCGAATGCCGCCCGACGCGCAAGCGCCGCCTCGAGCGGCGCCGGATCGACCCATTGTGCGAAGTCGAAATCGGCTGCGATAAAACCGTGCTCGAAGAGAAAGCGCTTGAAGTGCTCGAGCGCACCGAGCGCCCCGGCATCCAGCCCGATTGCTAGTTGCCGGTGCAAGCCAGCGCCATACGCGCGCGTCACCCAGTGCTCGGCGCTGCGCACTTCGCGCGCCACATAACGCGTGACCTCGCCGGGATGCGCATGGGCCCACGCGGCGACGTCGAGCGTGCGTGCGAGCACGCGTTCGACGAGGTCGGGACGCTCGCGCAGGAGTTGAGCATCGACGGTAAGCGGGCGCGGCGTCCCGTTGTTCGCATGCGCGCGGCGATCGGGATGCGCGCTGATTTCGACCAGCACGCGCGCGCCAATTACGTTGGCGATGTCGAGACCCGTCGCGCCCTTGACGAACACCACGTCGGCTTCGCCGCGCAAGAGCGCCGCGGCCTCGCGTGCAAATTCGTGAGCGCGCTGCGCATCGAGCCATTCGGCAAGCGGTGCGGATTCTTCCGGTTTCGCGTGCGCGAGACCACGAGGCGCATGCGGCAGATCCACCAGTTCGACATCGCCAGGTGAGACACTGATGGCTTCGAGCAGCGTGTGAAAGCCGCGCAGCGCAGTGGCGCGGTGAAAATCGACCACTTCGGCGGCGTGATTGATCGGTAATCCGAATCGACGGCCGGCGAGCGAGGCGCGTGTTGGTGTGAGGCGCGGATCGAGTGTAATGAGCGCCTGAAACTCGTCGACCCAGCTCACGCCGATGAGCCGCGTGTCGCTGCCTTGCGCTCGTGCCCACAGCGCTGGAATGTTGCCGCCCTGGCGAAACGACCATGGCTGCGTATGCGTGAAGTGCGAGCGGCGAATCGACGGATCGGCGGCGTCCTGCAACGCCTTCACCTCGATGCCGTCGGCAGCGAATTCCTCCTGCAGCAGTCCTTGCTGCGCGGCAATGCCAAATGGCGTCGGTGCAGGGCAACGGGTGTACCAGAGAAGCGTCATGAAGATTCCTCGGTCGCGAATGGGCGCTCGGCGCATAGCGTCTGCGCGGGCAGACTGGAGCGAACGATTATCGGCAAGCGCTTGCTGCGTGGTCAAAGAACGATTCGTGAAATAGGTCCCCGCGCCAGCGTGATTTGCTTTGGCCGCAACGTCATGCTGCTTGAATGCGCACAATGCAGGCCAACGCAGACAGACGAATAACAAAATGCGAATTCCGTGGTTAGTCGCGGGCAATGCGCTCCCTATACTTTTCCTTTTGGCCGAACGCCTCGAGGCCTGACGAAAAGGAAAACTCAATGTCCGCACTTCCCACTGAACTTTCGCCGAATTTGTCGTTGCAGGACGCGCTCGCCAACTTGCCATCGCTTGCGAACGAAATCGGCAAAGACGCAGCGGCGCGCGAAGGGCGCCGCGAACTGCCTTTCGCAGGCTTCGACGCGTTTCGCCGCTCGGGGCTGGGGCGCCTCAGGTTGCCGGTGGAATGGGGCGGTCTGGGCGGCTCGCTCGTGGACGAATTCGACGTGATCGCCGCGCTGGCCGCCGCCGACAGCAATCTCGCGCACGCGCTGCGCATTCACTACGACCAGACCGAAGCGCTGCTGCTCTCGGCGCGCACGCCGTTCAACGATTTGCAGATTCGGCGTGTAATCGACGGTGCGATTTTCGGCGGCGCCTCGACTGAGCTGGGTACGTCGCGTCCGGGCGAATACACCACGGCGCTCAGGCGCGACGGCAAGGATTATCGGCTCGACGGCCGCAAGTACTATTCGACCGGCACGGCCTTTTCCGACTATGCGCGCCTGAGCGTGCTCAACGACGAGGGCCAGCCGGTCGTGGCGATCGTGCCGGTCCGGCGTGATGGGCTCACGGTGCTCGACGACTGGGACGGCATGGGGCAGCGCATGACGGCGAGCGGCAGTCTCGTGTTCGAGAATCTGCTGGTACGGGCGGACGAGATCACGGAACGGGGCCTCGCCACGCTTGCCGGCCGTCATGGCGGCGCGCTGCGCCAACTCCATCTGGTGGCGGTGGCGGCGGGCATCGTTCGCAACGTGGTTGCCGATGCGAAGCGCTACGTGCTGGAGCACGGGCGGCCCGTGCTGCACAGCACGGCGCCCTCCGCGCGCGAAGACGCGTTCATCCAGCAGATCGTCGGCACACTTTCCGCGCATAGCCACGCGATCGATGCGCTCGTGCGCGAGAACGCCCGCACGCTCGATCGATCGGCACAAGCGATCCGCGCGGGTGCGCCAGACGCCGATGCACTCGTGCTGGAAGGGGCACTGGCCACGGCGCGCACGCAGCTCGTGGTCAGCAAGCTCGCGCTGGAAGCGGGCGAGCGCCTGTTCGAAGCGGGTGGCGCTTCGGCCACTTCGCGTGCGCACAATTTCGACCGGCACTGGCGCAACCTGCGCACGATCTTCAGTCACAACCCGCTGCTGCACAAGGCGCGCGTGGTGGGCGACTACGCCTTGAACGGCGTGACGACGCACCTCACCGAAGGCCGCGTTTTCTGAAATCCATGATTCGAGGAGTGGCCACGAGATGAGCCGAACCGAAGCGTCGCGCCAGTTGCATCTGAACGTCAATATCCTGCATTCGGGCTTTGTGCCGTCCGCCTGGCGTCTGGCCGAAGCCGATCCTCGCGCATTCGTGGACGTGGGGCACTATGTGCGTGTCGCGCAACTTGCCGAAAGCGCGAAGTTCGATGCGGTGTTTCTTGCCGACAATGCCGCGATCATCGACCAGATCGACTTCCGTCCGATTACGGCGCTCGAGCCCACGGTGCTGCTCGCCAGCATCGCCGCGGCGACTACGCATATCGGCGTGATCGGCACGGCTTCGACGAGCTACAACGAGCCCTACAATATCGCGCGCCGCTTCGCCACGCTCGATCATGTGAGCCGTGGCCGTGCGGGCTGGAATGTCGTGACGACGGCCGATTTGCCCTCGGCGCGCAACTTTGGCCACGACGCGGTGCCCGATCACGCGCAACGCTATGCGCGGGCCGCCGAGTTCACGGAACTCGTCAAGGCGCTCTGGGACAGCTGGGAGGACGACGCCTTCATTGGCGACAAGGCAAGCGGGCGCTTCATCGACGTGACGAAGGTGCGGCCTGTTGCGCACGAGGGGCGCTTTTTCAAGGTACAGGGGCCGCTGAACCTCCCGCGTGCGCCGCAAGGTCATCCTGTGCTCGTGCAGGCGGGCGGCTCAGGCGACGGCCGCGATCTTGCCGCGCGTCACGCGGAGGCCGTCTTCTCCGCATCGCAATCGTTCGAGGAATCGGCCGCGTACCGGCGCGATCTCAACGCGCGCGCCGCCGCATACGGGCGAACCCAGGGCGTGCAGGTGTTGGCGGGTCTCACCACCATTATCGGCGCGACCGAGGCCGAGGCATTGCGGCGTCGCGACGAACTCGTCGAGCAGATTCCGTGGCGCTACAGCCTCACGCGCCTCGCCGGCACGCTGGGCCTTTCGCCCGATCAGCTCGAACTCGACGCGCGCCTGCCGGATAACCTCGCGCTGCCGGGCGGCGGCAACGGCAATCACACGTTCTTTCACGCGACGATTGCCGAGGCGCGGCGAGGCGGCCACACGGTACGCGAGCTGATCCGCTCGCTCGCGGGCGGCGGCGGCCATCGCGTGATCGTTGGCACTCCAGAGCAGATCGCGGACGATATCGAGCACTGGTTCACGGGCGAGGCCGCCGACGGCTTCAACCTCATGCCCGACGCACTGCCGGACGGGCTGGAAGCATTCGTGAATGGCGTGGTCCCGATCCTGCAACGCCGTGGCCTCTTTCGAACCGAATACGAGGGCAACACCTTGCGCTCGCATCTCGGGCTCGAACGACCGGGCGGTCGCGAGGCGGAGGCGGGCGCGGCGCTGCAGCATGCCTGAAGCGGTGGGTACGCGGCGCTTCGGGCGCCGCGATTTCACTATTCAGCGGCGCAATCCGGCTTCGTGCAGCAACGGCAGCACGCGTTCGCCGAAGAAGTTCAGGTCGGGCTGAAAATCGTAGAAGCTCAACTGCACGCCGTCGATGCCAGCCGCGTGAAGTTCGATGATCTTGTCGGCCACCTCTTCTGGCGAGCCCACAATCGCAATGTTGCCGCCCACGGCGCGCGAGGCCGCCTTTGCGCGATCTTCGAAACCGCCTCGCCAGGCGTGTGCGTCGCTGTCGAAACGGTGAAAGCTCCCTTCGTCGGCGTGCGCGACGATGGCGTCGTGATAGTCGCGCGCCTCGGCCGAAGTCTCGCGGCAAATCACCATCGGATTGATCAGCGTGCGCACCTCGCGTCCATACGCGCGCGCCGCAGTCTTGACGCGTACGACGTGCGCGGGCAGCGCCTCCAGCGCGCGATCGATCTGCGGGCCGGCCGGGCTCGTGATGAACACCACATCCGAGTAACGCGCGGCGAAATCGATGCCCGCATCGGAGCCCGTCGCGTTGATGAGCAGCGGGCGTCCGTAGCGCGGCTTGGGCGTCACGAACGCGCCTTGCAGACGCCATCCCGAGAGTTCAGGCTCGAAACTGAAGTTATCCGGTTGCGCCCACAACTGCTGCACGGCGTCGAGAAATTCGGCGGCCATCTCGTAGCGCCGGTCGTGCTCGATGCGGTTCCAGCCGAACATTTCGTGTTCGACCGCACGATGCCCCGTGACCACGTTGATGCCCCAACGTCCGCGCGAAATGTGATCGAGCGTGGCCGTGAACTTGGCGAAGTGCAGCGGGTGCCACGGCCCGTAGAGCACGTGGGTCGTCGCCGCCAGGATGATGCGCTCGGTGCGCGCGGTTAGCGCGGCCAGCGTCATGAACGAGTCGAGCGCGTGACCGTCGAACACGCCGCCATAGCCGCCTTTTGGCAGCCATTGCGACAGGGCGAAGACGAGATCGAAGCCGAGCGCCTCGCACTTTTGCACGAGCGCGGCGTTGTAGTCGAACGACCAGTCCGTGCTGCGCGGCAGCGTGGACGCGCTCCATCCGCCAGCCTGGATCGGCAGGAACAGGCCCAGCATGAGCGGCTGCGCGAACGCGCGCGCCACCGGGCTATCGGCAAAGGCAGCGGGGGAGGCCACAGGCACGAAGGGGGTGGCGGCGGCGGTAGATGGGCGCGGCTCGGCCACGTGAATTTCGCTCAAGACAGACACCTTGGAAGTTCGTTGCGGCGCCGGGCGCCTTTGCTGATCAATTGGTTGTTCATTCAATCGATTGATTAAACACGCGCCGCGCGCGAATAACAAAGAAGCTTTTCTGCTTTCCAATTGAATGGCCGCACTGCTGCATTTGCGGTTCGGTGCGTGAGTTCATATGGATAGCAGCATCGCTTGGTTAGCGCGCGAGAAGGCCGTTGCTACGATTGCAGAACTGTCGCCACGGCGCGAATTGACCGGTTTTCGCAGAGCCCCGCTTTGCCCCATTCATATCGGAACGCATCAGCATGTCACGTTTGACCCGTCGAGAATTTCTCATTGCAAGCGGCGCAGCCGCCGCCACGGCGGGGCTTCCCGCGCTTGCCCGCGCCCAGGGCGCTGTTACGCGCAAACGCGGCGGCACGCTGAACGTGCTGATCAATCCCGAGCCGCCGGTGCTGGTCTCGATCTTCCAGACTACCGGTCCCGCGCTCGCGGCAAGCTCCAAGGTGCTGGAAGGTCTGCTTTCCTACGACTTCGACCTGCACCCCCAACCGCAACTGGCGACCGCATGGACCGTGAGCCCCGATGGTCTGCGCTACACGTTCAAGCTGCGGCAAAACGTGCGCTGGCACGATGGCCAGCCATTTACATCCGAAGACGTGGCGTTCTCGGTCGATCTGCTCAAGGCGATTCACCCGCGCGGGCGCAGTACCTTTGCGAACGTGACGAAAGTGCAGACGCCCGACGCCAGCACGGCCATCATCGAATTGTCGAAGCCCGCACCATTTCTGCTGAAGGCGCTTTCGGCGGGCGAGTCGCCCATCGTGCCGAAGCACCTGTACGCCTCGGGCGATCCGCTCACGAACCCGCACAACAACGCGCCCATTGGCACGGGGCCGTTTCGCTTCAAGTCGTGGACGCGGGGCGCGAGCATCGTCTACGAGCGCAATCCCGACTACTGGGACGCCGGCAAACCTTATATCGATGCGCTCGTGTACAAGGTCATTCCCGATCCGGCCGCGCGCTCGGCGGCGTTCGAGACCGGCGCGCTCGACCTGGGCGGCGAGAACCCCGTGCCGCTCACCGACTTGCCGCGCCTCACGCAATTGCCGCAGCTCGTGACCGAAACGCGCGGCTATCGCTTTCTCGAGCCGCTGGCCGAGATCGATTTCAATCTCGATCATCCGGTGTTGAAGGACCCGCGCGTGCGCCAGGCCATCGCGCACGCCATCAACCCGCAGATCGTGCAAAAGACCGTGGCCTATGGCTATGCGGATGTCTCGCCCACGCCCATCACGCCCGCTTCGCCGTATCACGACGCGCAGATCACGCCCTACGCCTTCGACCCGCACGCGGCCGAGGCGCTGCTCGACGCGGCAGGCAAGCCGCGCGGCGCGGATGGCGTGCGCTTCAAGCTCACCCATGATTACCTGCCATACGGCGACATGTACCAGCGCCAGGCCGGCTATGTGAAATCGGCGCTCGCACGTGTGGGGATCGATGTCACGGTGCGCTCGCAGGATCTTCCTTCGTTCCTCAAGCGTGTCTACGCCGACCGCCAGTTCGACTTCACGAGCATCGGCGTGAACACGCTGTTCGATCCGGCTGTGGGCGTGCAGCGTCTTTACTGGTCGAAAAATATCCGGCCCGGAGTGCCGTTCTCGAATGCGCCGCATTACAGCAGCCCGGAAGCGGACCGTCTGCTCGAAGCGGCATCGGTTGAAATCGACGAAAGCCGGCGCGTGAGCCTCTACAAGCAGTTTCAGCAGACCGTTTACCGCGATCTGCCGATTCTCAATCTCGTCGCGCCGCGCATGGTCACGCTCGCCAACCGCCGGGTGCACGATCACACGGTGAGCGCGCAGGGCCTGGAAGGCAATTTCGCCGATGTCTGGCTCAGTGCCTGACTGCGCACTCCATGCGCACCGCAACACCCGACGGAGTCCAACGATGAGCCGAAGCGTTCGCTGGCAAACGATCCTGCGCCGCACCGCCTGGCAGGCGCTGCCCACGGTGCTCGGCATCGTGATTCTCAACTTCTTCCTGCTCAAGCTGATGCCGGGCGACGCCGCCGACGTGATCGCGGGCGAAGCCGGCTCGGCGACATCGGAAACGATGACCCTGCTGCGCGCGAAGTTCGGGCTCGACCAGCCCTTGCTCGTGCAGCTCTGGACGTATCTGAAGCATCTCGCGCATTTCAGCCTGGGCTATTCGCCGCGCTACGACATGCCCGTCATGCAGCTGATCCTCTCGCGGCTGCCCAACACCTTGCTGCTGATGGGCGTGGCGCTTTCGCTCGCACTCGTCGTCGGCGTGGTGCTCGGCGCGGTGATGGCGCACTGGGCAGGCAAGTGGCCCGATCGCGTGTTGTCGGTGTGCGCGCTGCTGTTCTATTCCACGCCGGGCTTCTGGATCGGCCTGCTCGCCATCATTCTGTTCGCGGTCCGGCTTGGGTGGCTGCCGAGCGGCGGCAACGTCACGATCGGGGCGAACCTGCACGGCTTCGCCTATGTCGCCGATGTCGCGCGTCACGTGTTGCTGCCCGCGGCAACACTCGCCACCTTCTTCGTGGCGATCTACGCGCGCATTACGCGTGCCGCGATGATCGAAGTCCAGCGCCAGGATTTCGTGCGCACGGCGCAGGCCAAGGGTCTGCATCCGTGGCGCGTAACGTTGCGGCACGTGCTGCGCAACGCGCTGATGCCGCTTACCACGCTCGTGGGGCTGCATTTCGGCACGCTGCTTGGCGGCGCGGCCGTGACGGAAACCGTGTTCAGTTGGCCGGGGCTCGGCCGCCTCGCACTCGATGCGGTGCTCGCGCGCGACTTCAGTGTGCTGCTGGGCGTGCTGCTCCTGTCGTCGCTGCTCGTGATCGTCGCGAACGTCGTGGTCGATCTGCTGCAGGCGTGGCTCGATCCGCGCGTCAGTTAACGGAGGAACCGCAATGAGTTTCGAATCGCCGGATCTGCCGGTTGAAGCCGGAAGCGCCGCCGCAAGCCAGGGTTCGCCATGGCGGCGCCAGTTGGCGTTTGCGCTGCTTGGCCGCCGTGGCACTGATCGTGCAGGCGCACCCGCACGGCGCGCCGGGCTTGCTTTCTGGCGCGCGCTGGTGCGCAACCCATCGGCGTGCGCCGGCCTCGCACTGCTCGCCGCATTCGTGGTGCTCGCCGTGCTCGCGCCACGGCTCTACCCAGGCGACCCGCTCGACATGGTGGGTGGGCCGTTCGAATGGCCGGGCAGCGACCCGCAGTTCTGGCTCGGCACCGATTCGCTCGGGCGCGACGTAGCGGCCGGCATCGCGCATGGTGCGCGCGTGTCGCTGCTGATCGGCGCGGCGTCCGCCGGCATCGGGCTTGTGATCGGCACGCTTGTGGGTGCGATCGGCGGTTATTTCGGAGGCCTGATCGATGACGCGCTGGTACGCCTCACCGAACTCTTCCAGACCGTGCCGTCGTTTTTGCTGGTGATCGTGCTCGTGGCGATCGGGCGGCCCAACGTGGTGGTCATCGCGCTCGCCATCGGCATTGCCTCGTGGCCCACGGTCGCCCGTATCGTGCGCGCTGAGTTTCGCACGCTGCGGCGCTCGGACTTCGTGCTGGCGGCGCGCAGCCAGGGGTTCAGCAATACGCGCATCATTTTTGGCGAGATCCTGCCCAATGCGTTGCCGCCGGTCATCGTCACGGCTTCGGTCATGGTGGCGAGCGCCATTCTGATCGAGTCGTCGTTGTCGTTCCTCGGCATGGGCGACCCGAATGTCATGAGCTGGGGGGCGATGATCGGCGCCGGACGCGATTCGCTGCGCACGGCGTGGTATCTCACGGCGATTCCCGGCGCGGCCATCGTCCTCGCCGTGCTCGCCCTCAATCTGCTCGGCGACGGCCTGACCGAGGCCCTCAATCCGCGGCAACGGCAACGACCGTAAAGGTGTCTCGTGAGCCAACTGCTTGAAGTACGCGATTTGCGCGTGAATTTTGGGGCGCACGAAGCGGTGCGCGGCGTGAGCTTCGACATCGCGGCGGGCGAAACGCTCGCGCTGGTGGGCGAATCGGGCAGCGGCAAATCCGCTACGGCGCTTTCGCTCATGCAGCTCGTTCCCGAGCCCGGGCGCGTGACGGGCAGCGTGCGCTTCGAAGGGCGCGAGCTGCTGGGCTTGCCGCCCAAGGCGGTGCGCGAGTTGCGCGGCAAGCAGATTTCAATGATCTTTCAGGAGCCGATGACGTCGCTCAATCCGGTGCTTTCGGTCGGCGAGCAGGTCGTGGAGACGCTGCGCCAGCACGAAGCACTGCCGCGCCGGAGCGCCCGCGCGCGCGCCGTCGAACTGCTCGATCTCGTGCGCATTCCCGAGCCTCAGCGCCGCTTCGACGACTACCCGCACGAGCTATCGGGCGGGCAGCGCCAGCGCGTGATGATCGCGATGGCCGTGGCGTGCCGCCCCCGTCTGCTGATCGCCGACGAACCCACCACGGCGCTCGACGTGACCATCCAGGCGCGCATTCTCGAACTGCTCGACGCGCTGCGCCGCGAGCTGTCGATGTCGCTCCTGCTGATCACGCACGACCTCGGCGTCGTGGCCGATCATGCTGACCGCGTAGCGGTGATGCTGGCCGGGCGCAAGGTAGAGGAAGCGCCTACCCAGGACCTCTTTGCGCACCCGCGTCACGCGTATACGCAAGGGCTCCTGAGCGCTTCCCTCAATCTGGCCGACGATCTGCACTACCGGTCGTGGACTTTGCCGGAAATCCGGCATACGGCACCGGCAGAAGGCGAGGAGGGCGGCTTCGTGGTGGTGCCGCGCAAGGTGCCCGAGCACGCAGCGCCGGGCGTGCGGGCGGCGCACGCCGCGCCGCTGCTCGCCGTGCGCGATCTGCGCGTGGCGTACCCTCAGCGCAGTGGCGCGCCGCCGCTTCACGCCGTAGACGGCGTGTCGTTCGAGATTGGCCGGGGCGAGTCGGTCGGGCTCGTGGGCGAATCGGGCTGCGGCAAGTCCACGCTTTCGCGCGCGATCATGCGCCTCGTGCCGGTTGCGAGCGGCTCGATCGCGCTCGACGGCACCGATCTCGTCGCGCTGCGCGAGCGTGCGTTGCGGCCCCTGCGGCGCCAGGTGCAGATGGTATTTCAGGATCCCTATGCATCGCTCAACCCGCGCCGCACCGTGGGCGATATTCTCGAAACCGTGCTGGCCGTGAATGGCGAGGGCGACGCGGCGGCGCGCCGCGCGCGCGTTCGGTTGGCGCTTGAGCGCGTGGGTCTTCCCGCGGCAGCGCTCGCGCGTTTTCCACATGAATTCTCGGGCGGCCAGCGTCAACGCATCGGCATTGCGCGTGCGCTCGTGCTCGAACCCGCCCTGCTGATCTGCGACGAGCCGGTATCGGCGCTGGATGTCTCGATCCAGGCGCAAATCCTCAATCTGCTCGTCGAACTCAAGCGCGAACTGGGGCTTTCCATGCTATTCATCTCGCACGATCTTTCGGTCGTGCGCTATATCGCCGATCGTGTGCACGTCATGCAGCAGGGCAAGATCGTCGAGAGCGGCGACCATCAGGACATCTGGCGCGCGCCAAGGCATGCATATACGCGCACGCTGCTCGCCGCGATTCCGGGGCGCGAGCGGGAGGCCGAAGCGGCTTGAAGCGCGCGCAGTGGCACATCGCGCAGCAAGGTTGCGCTTCCAGTGCTTCAATGAGCGCTGCGCCGCCTTAGCCGATTGGCCTCCGATCAACCGCCCATTCTGGCCCCTATGACAAAGCCCACCGATATCAAGGCCCTCGTATTCGACGTGTTCGGCACCGTGGTGGACTGGCGCAGCGGTGTGGCGAGAGAAGCCACCGCTTTTCTGCAGCGCCACGCGCCGCAACTCGACGCTTTCGAGTTCGCCGATGCCTGGCGTCGCGAGTATTCGCCCTCGATGGAGGAAATCCGCAGCGGGCGACGGCCATACGTGCGCCTCGACGTTCTGCACCGCGAGAACCTCGTGAAGGTGCTGGAACGCAGCGGCATCGCCGGAGTAACAAACGCCGAAATCGACGAACTCAACCTGGCCTGGCATCGTCTCGATCCGTGGCCGGATGCGCTCGGCGCGCTGACCCGCCTGAAGCGCCGCTACATCATCGCGCCTTTGTCCAACGGAAATATCCGGCTCATGGTGGATATGGCGAAGCGCGCCGGTTTGCCGTGGGACGCGATTCTCGGCGCCGAAGTGGTCCGCGCCTACAAGCCTTCACCGCAGGTGTACAGCGAGACGGTGGACATTCTGGGGCTTGCGCCAGCCGAACTGTGCCTCGTCGCGGCGCACAACGGCGACCTTGCCGCGGCGCGCCGGCTCGGTCTTTCGACCGCGTTCGTCGTGCGGCCGACCGAGCATGGACCCGGTCAGAAAACGGACCTGAAAGCGGAGCAAGCGTGGGACTTCGTCGTGGCCGATTTGAACGAGCTTGCGAGTCAGCTTGATGCCTCGATAGATTGAGCTTTAATGGTATTTGCCATGGAGGGCGTCTCTCGGGATCAGGGGCTATATGCGCTGCACAAATTGTGGCTTCGAATGCCGCGAGGGCGCGAGATTTTGCGAGCAGTGCGGCACCCAGGTCGCTCACACTGCGTCGCCCCCGTCCCCGGTCGATTACACGCCTTCGCACCTGGCTGAGCAGATCCACGCCGCGCAGGCGGCCCTCGAAGCCCGTGGCAAAGCGCTCAGCGAACGTAAGACGATTACCGCCTTGTTTGCGGACATGGCCGGCTCGACCGCACTGATCTACGGGCTAGACCCGGAAGAGGCTCACGGGCTGATCGCGCCGGTCCTCGAATTGATGATGGAGGCCGTCCACCATTACGAGGGTTTCGTGGCGAAATTGCTCGGCGACGGCATTCTGGCGTTATTTGGCGCGCCGATCGCCCACGAGGACCACGCGCAGCGCTCGCTCTATGCGGCGCTCAGAATGCAGCAAGCCATGCGCCGTCATAGCGACCGAATTCGCCTCGAGCGCGGCATTCCCCTGCAGATACGCGTGGGGGTCCACACCGGCGAAGTGCTCATGCGGTCCATTCACAAGAACGACTTGCAAGCGGACTATGACCCGGTTGGCAACGCGATCCACATCGCCTCGCGCATGGAGGCCATTGCGACGCCCGCGTCGATATTGGTGAGTCAATCCACTTACCGGCTGACCGAGGGCTATTTCGAGTTCAAGGCCTTAGGGCAGACACAGGTCAAAGGCGTGGCCGAACCGCTTGCCGTGTATGAGGTGCAGGGGCCCGGTGCGCTGCGCACACGTCTTCAGGTGGCCGAGCGGCGCGGTCTGGCCCGATTCGTCGGACGCGCGCCCGAACTCGAGACATTGCGCGCGGCGCTCGATGCGACCCGCGCCGGGCAATGCAGCATCGTCGGCGTGGTGGGCGAGGCGGGTGTGGGGAAATCGCGGCTCTTTCACGAGTTCAAACGCTCGGCGCTAAAACGCTGCCTCGTGGTGGAGACCTTCTCGGTTTCGCACGGCAAGTCGTTCGCGTACTTGCCGCTCATCGAATTGCTGAAAAACTACTTTCAGATCACAGCGGAAGACGACGAACGGCGAAGCCGCGAAAAGGTGACAGGCCGTGTGCTTGCCCTCGAACGCAAGCTGGAGGACGGGGTGCCTTATTTGCTCCATCTGCTGGCGGTTGGCGAAACCAGTCCGGCCCTCGCGCAAATGGATTCGCAAATCCGGCGCGAGCGCACGTTCGAAGCCATCACGCATCTCTTCGTGCGCGAGAGCGCGAACGAACCCGTCGTCCTGGTGTTCGAGGACCTGCAATGGCTCGACAGCGAGACGCAAGCCTTTCTCGCTTACCTGGTCGAGCACGTATCGAGCGGGCACCTTTTGTTGCTGCTGAACTATCGCCCGGAGTATCAGCATGAGTGGGGCGGGCGCAGCGGCTACACGCAGTTGGCGCTGGAGCCGCTGGGTCGTGCCGATGCACAAGGGCTCATCAGCGCGCTCGTCGGCGACGATCGAACGCTTACCGGGGTCAAGCAGCACGTGCTCGACAAAACGGAAGGCAATCCGTTTTTTATCGAAGAAGTCGTCCAGACCCTGGCCGAAGAACACGTGCTGGTGGGTGAACCGGGTCATTACCGGATGGAAGCGGCGCCGCTCGCGCTACATATTCCGACTACGGTGCAGGGCGTGCTGGCTGCGCGTATCGATCGCCTGCAGGCCGCAGACAAAGCGTTGTTGCAAACGCTCGCGGTGATTGGCAAGACGTTCCCGGCAAATCTTGTCCAGTATGTCGTCGACCTGCCGGACGACGAGCTCTATGCGAGCTTGTCACGTCTGCAAGCGGGGGAGTTCATTTACGAGCAACCGGCGTTTCCGGAGGTGGAATACGGCTTCAAGCATGCCTTGACGCAGGAAGTGGCGGGCGGCTCCCTGCTTGCCGAGCGGCGCCGGCTTTTGCATGCACGCATCGGCCAGGCGATGGAGACGCTTTTCCATGACCGTCTCAAGGACTACTGGAACGAGCTCGCGCATCACTATAGCCTCAGCGCCAACGTACCGAAGGCGGTCGAATATTTGCAGAGCGCCGGTCAACAGGCGTGGCAACGTTCGGCTACCGCCGAGGCGCTTCGCCAGCTTGGCATGGCGCTGGATCTGCTCTCGGGCATGCCGGAAACGCCCGAACGCGCCGATCGCGAACTCACGTTGCTGCTTGCTATCGGGCCGGTGTTGATGGCCGCGAGAGGATGGGCTTCGCGCGATGTGGAAGCGACGTATTCGCGTGCGCTGGATCTGTGCAGGCAGGCTGGGCGAACACCGCATTTGTTCCGCGTTCAAACCGGTTTGCGGATGTTCTATCAGTTGAGCGCGGAATATAAAACGGCCAAAGAGATCGCCGAGCAGCTGCTCGAACTGGCAGCGCGCGCGAACAATCCCACGCAAGTCATGGAAGCGCATTATCTGCTCGGCATGAGCTTGTTCAGGCTCGGCGAGCTCTCCAGCGCGCATACCCACCTTGCCGGCCTGGCGACATCATCGTTACTGCAGGACTCAGGGCAGCTCGATGAAGAGATTTTTGCGCACGGGCGAGATCCGCGCAGCGTGGGCGAAGGCAGCCTGGGCCTCGTCCTTTGGCATAGGGGCTACCCGGACGCAGCGCTAAGGCATGCTGAACAAGCGATCAGTCGCGCGCGTTCGATGCACGATCTGGTCAGTCTCGGCCAAACGCTCATTTTCAAGGCTGAGCTTCACCAATTACGCCGAGAAACTGCGCAAACCCGTGCCTGCGCCGAAGCCGCCATCGCCCTTGCGACGGAGCAGGGCTTTCCCATGATTCTCGCGTGGGCGACCATGCTCCACGGCTGGGCGCTATCGGAGGCCGGAGAAAAGGAGGAGGGGATTGCGCAAGTTCGCCGCGGACTCGCCGACTACGAAGCAACCGGTGCTCGCCTTGGCCGCTCGTACTTTCTGGCATTGCTGGCCGAAACCTATGCAAAGGCGGGGTTGTGCGACGCCGGGCAACATGCGCTGGCCGAGGCAATAGCGGTTTGCGAAACGTCGGACGAACGCTATCACGAGCCCGAGTTGTATCGGCTCAAAGGCGAGTTGTCGCTGCTCTGCGCAGGGCTTTCGAGCGTCGCACCCGTGGACCGCGACGCGGCGCAGGCGAACTTCAACGAAGCCATGGCGATCGCTCGCCGCCGGGGCGCCAGATCGCTCGAACTTCGCGCGGCATTGAGCCTGGCAGCGCTTCATGCGCAAGCCTCACGCGCGCGTGAGGCGCGGGAGACACTCGCCCCAGTGTATGCATCGTTCACAGAGGGGTTCGAAACGGCGGACCTGCGAGCAGCCAGGCAATGGCTCGACACGCTCGCCTAGAACGCCAAGCGGTCGTCGCGGGCGCTGCGGCGCGGTATCTCAGGAAAGCATATGGGCAGGCCAACGCCGAAACGTTAGTCTGCCCATGCCGGTTCGCCGCTTACGCGGCGATCCGGTCTCGCGCTTGCCGTCCCGCTACAGGCGACGGAACACGCATGGCCGTGTTAGAAGCGATGGCGGATACCCACGGTCGCCACAGCCTGCGAGTTCGAATCCGACGCGGAAACGCCCATGATGTCCGCGTGAATCTTCCCTTCGCCATCCACCACGCGCTGATACGCGGCTTCTGCGTAAAGGTCGGTGCGCTTCGAGAGCGCGTAATCGCCTTGCAGCGTGAACTGATGGAACTTCGGATTCACGCCTTCCAGGCTCGCGTCCGTGTACGTATAGGCGCCCGACACCGTGAACGCAGGCGTAAACGCGTAGCGGCCATTGATTTCGTAGTTGGCGAAGCGCGCGCTGTCGCCCGCGAGCGACGTCGTCGCGCCCGCGTTCGCGGAGTTGATGGCCGTGAGATTGTTCAGCTGCGTTTGCGTGAACACGAAGCCCACGTTGGCCGCGCCGAACGCGTAGTTCAGGCCCGCGCCGTACGTGCGTTGACGCGAAGCCGTGAAGGTGGCGTCGTCGCTGACCGCGCCGCTGCTGTTGATGGTCGAACCCGAGTTGTTGAGCTGCAGGTAGCCCGCGCCTGCCGTGAGGCCGCCAAACGCGTAGGTGGCGCCGAGGCTGTATGCGCGGTTGCTCGCAAAGCCGCCTGCGTCGTTCGAGAAGCCGTACAGCGCGTTGAACTTGAGGCCGCCGTAGTTCACGCTCTGGTACTTGAGCGAATTGCTCACGCGGAACGAGTTGTTGAGGTTGTCGTTGTCGTACGGGTGTGCGGCGAGCGTGCCGCCGTATTGCGTGCCGTTCAGCGACAGTGCGCCCAGGTTGTCGACCACGCTGTCGTACTGACGACCCAGCGTGAGCGCGCCGGCCTGTTCGCTCGAAAGACCGACGAACGCTTGACGGCCAAACATGCGGCTATTTTGCTTCGCCGCGCCGGTCGAAATGCTGAAGCCGCTCTCGAGCACGAAGATCGTCTTGAGGCCGCCGCCCAGGTCTTCGCTGCCGCGCAGGCCCCAACGGCTGCCGTTGAGCGCGCCGCTCGACTGTTGCACGTTCGAGCTGCCCGACTGGTTGCTCGTGTACAGGACGCCGGCGTCGATCAAGCCGTAAAGCGTAACCGAGCTTTGCGCGTGCGCCGCGCTGGCGAAAGAGGCTGCAGCGACTGCGAGAGCGGATAGGGTGTTCTTTTTCATCGTGACTCCATTGCTTTGTATTTCGCTCGAAAGAGAGCGAGCGCGGAGCATAACGCGATATAGCGAGTGCATTTCGGAATTTGTGGCATACATGCCACGATTACTGGCTAACCGTTTCTTACTTGTTCCGGCTTATTACTTCCGCACCAGAAATGATAAAAATATCAGTTAAATCAGGGACTTTTTGTGATCTCGCATGGTGGGTGGAACGCACGGTTTTCCGTATTTTTATCGTAATTTAGAGAAATATTAGACGATTCCGCATCCTTGAATATTACGGTGAATGAATACCGCGAAGAAATGCATGTTATTCAACGAATCGAATTGGCTGCACCGTTCCTTATCATGATTTTCGGCCACCGGCGCGGCTGTGACAAAGCGCCGCCTTGAGTACTCTTCCATGCATTCGGGCGCGAACGCCCCGCGTTCCCATGACTGACACCATCGTTGCGCTGCTCGCCAAGGCGAAGCAGCATTTCATCGCCGGCCGCATCGACGCCGCGCAGCACGATCTCCAATCGATCCTGCGAGTCCGTGCCGATCACCCTGGCGCGCTGGAAGCGATGTCTTTCGTCTACGCTGCGCGCGAGGATTACACACGCGCCGCCGAACTCGCATGGCGCGCAGCGCAGCCCGCCACGACGGTTCCGCAGCAGTTAGAGCAAGCGGCGCGCATTTGCCAGTGCGCGCAACGCCATGCAGACGCCGTCGCGCTCTACGAACGCCTGCTCGCGCTCGCGCCCGATCACGCTGAAGCGCTGCACGGCGCAGCGATGTCGTTCATGCAACTGGCGCAGGCCGAAGCCGCGCTCGCTTGTCTCACCCGACTGACGCGCCGCTATCCGCACGCGGCGCAAGCGCACTACAACCGCGGCACGCTGCTCGGCTTGCTGGGCCGTTACGACGAGGAACTCGAAGCGTACCGGCGGGCAATCGAACTCAAGCCGGATTTCGTCGCCGCCTATGTGAATCTGGGCGTCGCGTTACGCGATCTGCATCGCTTCGACGAGGCGCTGCGCCAGTTCAGGAAAGCGTTGTCGATCGACACGAACGACGCCGGCGCACGCACGAATCGCGCGCAGACCAATCTGCTGCTCGGCGAATTCGAGCACGGTTGGCGCGAATACGAATGGCGCTGGCGCGACGGCGAAATGACACACGGTTTCCCCGCGGCGACGCAATGGACCGGCCAGCCACTCGCGGGCAAGACCGTGCTCGTGCACGCGGAACAAGGTTTCGGCGACACGTTGCAGTTCATTCGCTTCATCGAGCGCCTGAACGCGAAGGGCGCACGCGTGATCGCGCGCGTGCAGGAGGCGCTGCGGCCGTTGCTGCAGAACGTGGCGGGTGCGGCGAGTGTGACAGGCGAATTTTCGGCGCTGCCGGCGTTCGACTACCACGTGCCGATGTTGAGCCTGCCGCATGCGCTCACGCTGCGCGAAGGGGACTTCGCGACCTCGAGTGCGTATCTGCGCGTCGATACCGAAGTTGAAGATGCAGCGCGCGCATCGTGGTCCGACGTAATCGGCGCCAACGAGAATGACGATCGGAGGCTGCGCGTGGGCGTGGTCTGGTCAGGCAGCACGACGCACGTGAACGATCGCAATCGCTCGATGCCGCTTGCGGAACTCCTTCCGCTTTTCGACGCCGATGCGCGTTTCATCTCGCTGCAACAAGAACCGCGTGAGCGCGACCGCGCCTGCGTCGACGAACTCGCGCAGCGCGGCCGGCTGATCGACACCGGCGCACGTTTGACGACGTTCCCGGCGACGGCGGCGCTTGTCGCGCAGCTCGATCTGGTGATCGCCGTGGATACGGCGGTCGCGCATCTGGCGGGCGCACTCGGCAAGCCCGTGTGGATCGCGCTGCCGTTCACGCCGGACTGGCGCTGGCAACTGAATCGCGACGACAGCCCGTGGTATGCCGATGCGCGTCTGTTCCGTCAAACGCGCCGCGGCGAGTGGGGCGACGTGGTGGCAGCGTTGCGCACGGCGATCGATGCTCGAATCGCCGCGCGATCGACCACGAGGCATGCAGCATGATGGTCTGGCCTGCGCCGGCCATCACGCCCGCCAGCGGTGGACTGCCAGCGCACTTAGAACCGGTGGCGCATGCCGATCATCACAATCGCCTGCGAGCTCTTGCCTGAATCGATTTCGGTCGAACCGATCACAGCCTGCGCGGTGCCTTCGCCATTTTCGCCGCTCGCGTGTCCGTAACCGCCCACTGCGTAAAAGTCGGTGCGCTTGCTGATCACATAGTCGGCGCCAAGCGCAAACTGGTTGTACTTCGCCGATGAATCACCGCTCGACTTCATATACGTATAGCCGATTTCAGTCGTGAGCGCGGGCGAGATCTGCCACAGTGCATACACTGAGCCGGTGTTGTACTTTTGCGCCGTCGTGAAGGACGAGCTTGCGTCCGGCACGTACTGCGCGAAGCTGTAGTAGCCGCCGAGCGTGACGGGACCGATGGCGTAGTTGCCGCCCAGGCGCGCGATGTTGATGGAACGGGCCGACGAGTAGGCGTCGTTGACCGACGTGGTGAAAAGCGAGTCAGCGGTGGTCGTGCCGCGAGTCGACAGCACCGCATTGCCGTTGTCGATATGCATGAAGCCCACTGCGAGGCCGAGCGGTCCCTGACCGTACGAAAGCGCGCCGCTCCACGTCTGGCCCGATCCCTGCGAGCCGGCAACGCCGCCGAACGTGTACATCCATTCCGTCTTCAGGCCGGCCAACGTCGGGCTTGCCCATTTGATGGCATTGCTAAAGCGCGCGGTATTGTCCGCGTTGTCGATGTCGCCCGGCGTCGAGAACATGCCGCCGAGGAAGTTATCGCCCTGGATGGGCTGCACGAGGTCGGTGAGCGGGTCGTACTGACGCCCGGCGGTCAGCGTGCCGAACCGGCTGTCCTGCAGGCCGACAAACGCTTGACGTCCGAACAGGCGGGTTCCTTGCCCTGACTTGCCGGTCTCCACGTTGAAACCGCTTTCGAGCGTGAACACCGTCGTCAGTCCGCCGCCGAGATCTTCGCTGCCCTTCAAGCCCCAGCGCGAACCCGAGAGGTTGCCGCTCGTCATCGAGATTTGCGAGCTCTGTCCGCCCGAATTGTGCGTGTACTGAATCCCCGCGTCGATGAGGCCATACAGGGTCACGGAGTTTTGCGCGAACACCTGGGTCGAGAACCCGGAAAAACTAAGGATAGCTACAGAAATTGCGGACTTCTTCATCGAAATATTTTCCTTGTTGTCTGAGAGGCGGCGACGGGCTGGCGTGAGCGAGCCCTTCGCCGCGCTTTTCTGGCATGAGTCGATCATGCCGACGACAGGCTAATTCCCGATTATTAATCTATTAAGTAGATGTTCTTATCAATCATTCTATTATCCGCAGTTTCGTTTACAGAATTTTTCTCACAAATAAACTTAATAGATATTTCATTTTCCGAATTATTCTTACTCGATGTAATACATAGTCGAAAGCAGAGCAAAAATGGTTTCGCAATAAAACAATATAGACAAATGCCTCTATTTTCAATGCGTTTTCCCTTCGGGCAGAATCGCTGACACGAATCTGACTCATTGCGCCATTACGATCTGGCGCGCCTTACGCCCCGGCTTATGCACCGGAAAAGGGCATTAGCGGCAGCCTGCAGGCGTGCGCCAATTTGCTTGCTGTTTTTCACCACACGTTAATTTCGGCAAAGGATGGGAAATTCTATGAATCGGATGAGTACAAGCCGTTTTGGTTTGCTGTCGGCGGCAGGCGCCGCTGTACTGGCCTCCATGGGCGTGGGCAGCGCGAATGCGGCGCCGTCCGACGCGCTCGTCGCCGCCGCGAAGCAGGAAGGGCAGCTGACGGTCATTGCGCTCCCGCACGACTGGTGCGGCTATGGTCCGATGATCGAAGCCTTCAAGGCGAAGTACGGGATCAAGGTCAACGAGCTGAATCCGGATGCGGGCTCGGGCGACGAGATCGAGGCGATCAAGGCAAATAAAGGCAACAAGGGTCCGCAGGCACCGGACGTGATCGACGTCGGTCTGTCGTTCGGTCCGTCGGCGAAGGCGGACGGTCTGTTGCAGCCGTACAAGGTGTCGACGTGGAAGTCGATCCCGAACGACTCGAAGGACGCCGACGGATACTGGTATGGCGACTATTACGGCGTCCTTTCTTTCGAAGTCAACGCGGACATGATCGACAAGGCCCCGGCCGACTGGAGCGATCTGCAGAAGCCGGAGTACAAGAACGCGGTGGCGCTGGCCGGCGACCCGCGCGCGTCGAACCAGGCGATCCAGGCCGTCTACGCGGCTGGCCTGTCGTCGGCCAAGGGTGATGCGAGCAAGGCCGAAGCGGCCGGTCTCCAGTTCTTCGCCAACCTGAACAAGAACAGCAACTTCGTGCCGGTGATCGGCAAGGCCGCTTCCGTTGCGCAGGGCACGACGCCGATTCTCGTGCGCTGGGACTACAACGCGCTTGCCGACCGCGACACGCTCAAGGGCAATCCGAAGGTGGAAGTCGTCGTGCCGAAGACGGGCGTCGTTGCGGGCGTGTACGTGCAGGCCATCAGCGCCTACGCGCCGCACCCGAACGCCGCGAAGCTGTGGATGGAGTACCTCTATTCGGACGAAGGGCAGCTCGGCTGGCTCGCGGGTTATTGCCACCCGATCCGCTACAACGAGCTTGCCGCGCAGAAGAAGGTGCCCGCCGCACTGCTGGCGAAGCTGCCGCCCGCCACGGCCTACAAATCGGCCGTATTCCCGACGCTGCAGCAGCAGGACGCGACCAAAGCGGCTGTGACGAAGCAATGGGATAGCGTCGTAGGCGCGAACGTCAAGTAAGCGCGATTGCGGATGGTGATGCGCGAGGCGGTGATCCGCGCTCGCGCGCCAGCCGCAACTTTCGCTGGCATTGCATCGCTCACTCCTCGTTCCTGAAAGCCCTATGAGCACTGTATCCAACCTGGAGCCCAACGGGCCTGATCTCGCCGTGCCGCCGGGAAACGCTCCGCATGCAAAGCGATCCTCGGGCGCCGCGCGCTACCTGTCCTTGCTAGGCGTCGCGCCGTTCTTCATTTTCACGCTGCTGTTCCTGATCGCGCCGACCGTGTACCTCATGGCCGGTGCGTTCCAGAATGCACAGGGCCGGTTCACGCTCGACAACTTTCGGCAGCTCTTCGAGCCGGAGGTGCTGAGCGCGTACTGGATCAGCATCAAGGTGAGTACGGCGTCGGCGGCGGGTGGGGCGGTCATCGGCCTGCTGCTCGCGTGGGCCGCGGTGCTCGGCCGCTTGCCCGGCTGGATCCGTCCAACGCTATTGACCTTCTCCGGCGTCGCGTCGAATTTCGCCGGCGTGCCGCTCGCGTTCGCGTTCATCTGCACGCTCGGGCGCGTCGGTCTCGTCACGATGCTGCTGCACCGCTACGCGCACGTGAACCTCTACGCCACAGGCTTCAGCATTCTCAGTTTCTGGGGGCTGACGATCACCTACCTGTACTTTGAGATTCCGTTAATGGTCCTGATCATTGCACCTGCCCTGGATGGCCTGAAGCGCGAGTGGCGCGAGGCATGCGACTGCCTGGGCGGCACCGCGTGGCACTACTGGCGCCTCATTGCGCTGCCGGTGCTGTGGCCAAGCGTGCTTGGCGGCGCGCTGCTGCTGTTCGCCAACGCGTTCGGCGCAGTCGCCACCGCGTACGCGTTGACCGGCAGTTCGCTGAACATCGTGACGATCCTCCTGTATGCGCAGGTGCGCGGCGACGTGCTGCACAACCAGAACCTCGGCTATGCGCTCGCGCTCGGCATGGTGGTGATCACGGGGCTCTCGAACGGCGGCTATCTCTGGCTGCGTGCGCGCGCCGAAAGGGGGCGCCGATGAAAAAGCCATCCCGGCTGGGCGCCTGGATCGCGATTGTCGTCGGCGCACTGTATTTCCTGATCCCGCTCTTCGCGACCTTCGAGTTCAGCCTGCGCATGCGGCGCGGCACATACAGCTTCGACGCGTACAAGGTCGTGCTGGGCGACCCGAGCTTTCAGGCGTCGTTCGGCTATTCCGTGCTGATGGCGTTCGTGACGATCGTGATCGGCGTGCTGCTCGTCGTGCCGACGGCGTACTGGGTGCAACTGCGGCTGCCGAAGCTGCGCCCTGTGGTCGAGTTCATCACGCTGCTGCCGGTCGTGATTCCGGCAATCGTGATCGTGTTCGGCTATCTGCGCCTCTACAACAGCAGTTCGTGGCTGCCGATGACCGGCAACGAGCGCGCGACCGACCTGCTGCTCGCATTCGGCTACGTCACGCTCGCGCTGCCCTACATGTATCGCTCAGTCGATGCCGGCCTGCGCGCGGTCGACGTGCGCACGCTCACCGAAGCGGCCGAGGCGCTCGGCGCCAACTGGCCCACGATCCTCTTCAAGGTGATCTTCCCGAATATCCGCTCGGGCATCCTCTCGGGCGCGTTCCTGACCTTTGCCGTCGTGATCGGCGAGTTCACGATGGCGAGCCTGCTCGACCGTCCGGCGTTCGGCCCTTATCTGCAGCTGATCGGCGCGAACCGCGCCTACGAACCCTCCGCGCTCGCGATCATCGCGTTCGTCGTCACGTGGGCGTCGATGGGCCTGATCCAGGTCTTCGGCTCCGTGCGCGCGGCGGCGGCTCACAAATCCTGATGAACCAGGACATCATTCATGGCATTCCTTGAGATAGAGAATCTGCACAAGTCGTTCGGCGCGCATACGGCGCTGCATCACTTCGACATGCAGATCGAGCGCGGCGAATTCATCACGTTTCTCGGGCCGTCGGGCTGCGGCAAGACGACGGTGCTGCGCATGATCGCCGGCTTCGAAGATCCGACGCGCGGCGCGATCCGTATCGTGGGCAAGGACGTCACGCGGCTGCGCACGCGGGCGCGCAAGATCGGCATGGTATTTCAGTCGTACGCGCTGTTCCCGAACATGACCGTTGCCGGGAACATCGGCTTCAGCCTGAAAGTCGCGGGCCGCCCGCAAAGCGAAATCAACAAGCGCGTGGAGGAGATGCTCGAGCTCATCAAGCTGCCGCTTTTCGGCGAGCGCTACCCGTGGCAGCTCTCCGGCGGCCAGCAGCAGCGTGTCGCGCTCGCGCGCGCCATTGCCGGCAAACCGGAGGTCTTGCTGCTCGACGAGCCGCTATCTGCGCTCGACGCGAAAATCCGCATCTCGCTGCGCCAGGATATCCGCGCGCTGCAGCGCGAGCTTGGCATCACGTCGATTTTCGTCACGCACGACCAGGAGGAAGCGCTGTCCATTTCCGATCGCATCGTCGTAATGAACGAGGGGCGCGTGGAGCAGGTGGGTACGCCTGCCGAGATCTACAACTTCCCGCGCACGCGCTTCGTGGCGTCGTTCGTCGGCACGCTGAACCTGCTGCCGGGCAAGATCGTCGATCCGGCGACGGGGCGCATCGCGGTCGACGGCCAGGTGCTCACCACCTCGCAGCCGCTGCCCGCCGACGACGCGGGCCGCGCGCGCCTGCTCGCAGTGCGGCCGGAGGCGATCCGTCTGGAAGCGCCGGCGGCGGGCCGCAACTCGCTTGCGGCGACGGTCGAGGACATCGACTTTCTCGGTGCGGTGGTGCGCATCCGTGCGCGCGTGAAGGAAGCCGTCGTTTCGCTGGACGTTTTCAACGACCCCAACCACGCATTGCCGCAACGCGGTCAGCCCGTCGCGCTCGGCTTTTCGCACGAGAATCTGCTGGTGCTCGAAGAGGGGGCGTGAGCACGCCGGTCACTACGAACGTGGAGGTCGCGCTGCCGCTGCCTCCACACGGTCCGTGAGCTTGCCGACCAGCGCATTCGCCACGATCTCCTCGCCAATGACGACGTCGGACGCCCCGGCGCTTTCGAATAGCCCCTTTCGCAAGGGATTTTCGCTGGGCACGACAATCGCAAGCGAAGCGTTCAGCGTATGCGCCAGCAAGGTGATCGCCAGATTGTTGTTGCTGTCGGGCGTTGTCACGATCAGTGCTTTGGCGCTATCGAGCCGCGCGCGCCTGAGCACGTCGTCGAATACGTCCGGGGGACCCAGAACCACCATCAGTCCGCGATCCGCCGCCCGGTGCGCCTGCTCCTGGTCGCCCACGACGACGAGCACCGTCTCTCCTGCTTCGCGCAAGCGGTTGGCGACCAGTTCGCCAAGCGAATGGAATCCAACCAGCACGACATGATTCGCTAGATGCCCGAGCTTGCGTTCCATAAGCCTGTTCTCCCGATAAGCCAGCACGTCGTCGCTCGATAACATGCCAGTGAGCCTGGAAACCGCGAATCCGCCAATCACCATCGTCGCCGACATGGCGAGCAGCATGAAGATCTTCTGACTCGGATTGAACTCCGTAAAGTCGCCGAGTGTCGTGACGAGATTGAATCCGTCCCAAAGGGCCGTAAATACTTTGCCGGAAAGCGGAGCACCGGACTGGTCGAGCAGGGCCAACCCGGTGGCCGCGCCAACGAGCAGCAGGGCGAGAAGCGCAATGGTCAGGCGCACCTCGCGGCGCCATTCCCGAATGCGCAGCCCTCCGAGGCGGGGCTCATGAACACGGAAGATCCACATCGTTACCTCGGACCCAGGCGGAAATCGATTGGCGATCGTGCGTTGCACAAGACAGCACCGCTGTGACTGCCTAGCGTATCACTCAGCCGTTCAGACCCAGGTTCGGCTGCCCACGAACGACCGAAACAAGACGACCGCCACGCGGCGCGGCCCGCCTGTCGGCGATTCCCCGACATCTCTCGGCCAAGTGATGGCCGCGCCCAAACTCGCATCGTCGCGTATGCACGCTGGGTCGGGCTTTGCGCGGATGGTGCCCCGATGGCATGACATCTGCATGGTGTGGCGCGAGCGGCTGGCCGCTTGACGCATCCTGCAACCGTCCTGTTCGAGGAGACCCATCATGACTACGTTGACCATCCGCGATCTTCAGAAGTCGCAAGCGCTCGATCACGAAGCAATGGCCAGGTTTCAAGGTGGCCGGATGAAGATCATCGGCTCGCACCCCGGCTCGATCCTCACCTCCGCCGACGGCGACCCGGTCGCCGTGTATGTCGACGGCGTGCTGCAAAACTCCGTTAGCGACGGCTACTACCACGGCTGAGTGCCAGCGGCATACAAAGCAGAGCGGTGTAACCGCGGGGGGCTGATGTGGACCAAACGTGGCTATGTACCGCTGCCGGCGCGATCGTGATTGTGATCGCGCTGGCTGGCGTGACGGCGCACTACCTTCGTGAGCGTCGTCGGGCCGATCTTCTGCGCAACTTCGATCACCATGAATGGTGGCAGCGTAACCACGGTTCCGCCTGCACTTCGGGCGGCTCGGGTACCGGGAGCAGGGCAGTACAAGCAGGAACATGGCGGAAATATTGAACGGGTATTCAACGATGAGCTACCCATTTCTGGCCCCCATCGATTGATGGAGGCGATCGGGGGCGCGGGAAAAACATAGCGAGAGCGTATTGCGCCTGCGCGTAGGTTCGGCCCGGTCTTGCAACGAGGCGAAGGTGCCCGCTTCGAGCAGGCCCTCGATAGAGGAGGAAATGAGCGAAGTGAAGCGGCTTTTTTGTGCAGACAAGAAGGCCTGTTGCACCCCACATGGCAATCCTTAGAGGTAGCTCATCATGAAATCGCTAGGTCAAACATTCGTTATCCTTATCATTTTGTCCGCTCCAGTGGCTTCGTTCGCACAATCGAACGCTGCCGTGACTCCCGAGCAGGTCCGCGCCGAACTCGTGCAGCTGGAACAGGCTGGCTACCACCCAGGTGACGGCGACAACACAAATTATCCAGCCGATATCCAGGCTGCCGAAGCGCGCGTGGCCGCGCAGAACGGCGGGAACAGCTACGGCGGAATGGCTGGCGGGACGTCGGCGTCTGGTGCGCCCGCTGCCGCAACCGGCGACAGCATGAAGCCGATTTACTTCGGTCAGTAAACCATTGCGTTGACGAAGCCCTTCCTCCGAATGGAGGGGCTTTGTTTGGGTTCGTTACCGGCAGAAAAATGAGGGCCGGACTGACAGGCCCATTGCAAGAAACCTGAAAAGTTGCCAGAATTTCGGCCCGGCCCGCCTTACCCGGGCACGCGGAATGCTCCGAAACTTGAAAACGTTTAATCGCCGCTCATTGACTAATATGTGGTCTATGAAGCCATCGCTGCGCTATGTGGGAGTTTGTGCAATCTGCGCCTTCTTTACGGCGTGTGGTCAGATCGCGCCCAGACAAACGGCATGCAGCGTGGATTCCTGTCGCACGCGGCACGAGGTGGTGCAATCCGGCGAGGCGTCGTGGTATGCGGAAAAATTCCAGGGGCGGCAGACCGCCAACGGAGAACGCTTTGATGCCGGCTCATTGACGGCTGCGCATCGTACATTGCCGCTTGGCAGCTACGTGCGCGTGAGGTCGATGGCAACCGGAAAGTCGGTTGTCGTGCGCATCAACGATCGCGGCCCCTACGTGAAAGGCCGAATCATCGATCTCTCTTATGCCGCCGCGAAGACCCTGGGGTTGACGGAAGCACGGTCGATGCGAGTGCAGATCGAACGCGTGGAGAACACGCAAAACGCACAGGCGGAGCCGGACGACGGCGGAATTCTCGCTACAGGAAGGTGACGTGAGGGCTGACTCGCGTCACGCCACGCTCCTGTCGCCACCGCATCATCCCATGGTTTGAGCGGCGCTCGCGCTGCGCTGCCTGAAATGGCCCGGCTTCAGCGCCATGACAGCTACGAGACTGAGCGCGATGCCGATCATCACATAGAGCACCGGCGCCAGCGGCGAACCCGTGAGCGCAATGAGCCACGTCACGAAAGTCTGTGCAAAGCCGCCAAAGATCAGGACAACGACGTTATTGACCACGGCGAGCGACGTCGCGCGCGTGCGCTTGGGGAACATCTCGGCAAGCGTCGTGCAATAGACGCCGAGGAAGGTCGCGCTGAGCACGCCGATCACGATTTGCGTGACGAGGAGCCGGGGCACGGACGGCGCCGCCACGACCCACGCATAGAGCGGATAGATCGCAACCAGGTAGGCGCCCAGCGACCCGACCAGCAGCGTCTTGCGGTCGTAGCGGTCAGATAGCGCCCCCGCGAGCGGCGTCACGATCAGCATGACGATGGCCGCGATCATTTGCACCATGAAGCTTTCCGAAACGGGCAGCTTGAGAACCTGCTTCGCGTAGGTGACGGTATAGCCGAACGTGACGTAGAAGGTAACGGTGCTCGCCACCACCATGCCCATGCCGATCAGATAGTCTGGCAGTCCGCGCTTGACGGCAGCCGCATCCGTCGTCCGGGCGCGCGGCGTGGCGTGGATGCGCGCATAGGTTTCGCTTGCATGGCGGCGCAGGTAGATGGTCAGCGGCGCAATGAGCAGGCCCACCGCGAACGGGATGCGCCAGGCGCCCGCGAGCTGTTGCTCGGGCGTGAACACCTGCGTGACCACCATGCCGAGCGCGGCGCCCAGCATCGTCGACATGAGCTGCCCGCTCATTTGCCACGATCCGTAGAAGCCGGTGCGATTCGGCGGCGCCAGTTCGATCAGGAACGCCGTGGAAGTGCCGAATTCACCGCCTATCGAAAAACCTTGCAGGAGCCGGGCCACCAGCATCAGCAGCGGCGCCGCGAGGCCGGCCGTCGCGTAGGTCGGCGCGAAGGTCATGATCGCGGCGGCCAGCGCCATGATGCCCATGCCGAGCGTCATGCCCGCCTTGCGGCCATATTTATCGCCGTAGAGGCCGAGCAGCAGGCCGCCCACGGGGCGCATGAAAAAGCCTGCGCCGAAGAGAGCCGTGGTTAGCAGGATCGCATTCAGATCCGCGCCCGCTGCGCCGTGCGAGACCGGAAAAAACAGCTTGCTGATGATCGGCGTCATCGCTGCGAAGATGGTGAAATCGAACCACTCCATCGCATTGGCCAGCACGGCGGCCACGATGACGGGCTTGATGCCTGGTTGAGTGTCCATCGGCTATCCCCGGATATTGGTTGAAGGGCGGTCCAGCATGCTTCGGTCAGGCGGCGGTTGCCGGCTCGGGAAACACGGGTTCGCCGAGATTGAGCATCAGCCGGTTCGCCCACGCGAAAATGGCGATCGAATGGATCAGGTCGAGTATTTCAGCGTCAGTGAGCCCGGCCTCGCGCAACGCTTGCAGCTGGTCGGCGTCAATCTCGTTCGGGCGCTCGGTCAGCGCAGCCGAGAAACGCGCAATCGCCTCTTCGCGCTTCGTCGTACCGGCGCTGTGCGGGTCGGCGAAGACCTGGCGGATCACGTCGTTGCGCTTGGCGAGCTGCTCGAAACGCTGGGCATGCACCGATGCGCAATACACACAGCCGTTGAGCCGCGAAACCACGGTGGTCGAAAGCTCCCGTTCCGCGCGAGGCAAGCCGCCGGGTGCGTACATGATCGCGTTGAACGCGGCGGAGCGCTGCCGCAGGATCTCGGGTTGATGGACGAGAAATCGGTAGTAGTCCGAGACTTTTGCCTTGGGATGGCTTTCTTCGAGAACGGTAATCTGTTCCGCCGTGGCATGGTCGAGATCGACCACGTCGAGCCACGCGTCCCATTCCAGCGATTCGTTCGTGAAGCCGTGCGAACGGATGACGTCGGTCATGATGCGCGCTCCAGCTGCTTGAGGGCTTGCAGACCCGCGACGAGGCGCGTCTGGTACGACAGAAAGGCGATCAGCTGCGCGAGTGAGACGACGGCGGGTGTCGTCAAGCCGGCGGCGGGCAGCGTCTGCAGCGCGGCCTTGTCGCCAGCGACCGGATTTTCGATCAGCGTGCGCGTGAATGCGAGGATCGCGCGCAGGCGCGGGGCAGGGAGGTCCTCGGGTGCACCCGTTTGCACGGCGGCGAGCGCCGCCGCATCGACTTCGTGTGCGGCCAGTTCGCCGCGGTAGTGGGCAACGAGCGCCGGGGAGGGCGCGAGGCGGCTCGCGTAGAGCGCGACGAGCAAGCGCTCGACGAGCGTGAGGCCGCCGAGCGCGGGATCGAACAGCGCGTCGTAGCTGCCCTGGGTCGCTTCCACCACCTTGGCGCGCTGGTGCCGCAATGCATGTGTGGCCGAACCGGGCGTGAGGTCGGCGACGCGATCGATGATGTCGTCGTCAGTGTCGTATGTCATGGTCAACTCCGGAAAACTGCAGATTCACACGCTCATTTTCATTTCGCTTCGCGCTCGGCAAGCGCCGGGGGCGGTGGGGCGGCTGTCCATTCGTCGCCTTCGACTTCCGGCTCGGCGAAAGCCGCCATGTTGGCGTAATGCAGTTCGACGTCCTCACGATAGAACGTTGCGGCAAGCCCCTGTGCGAGCCGCTTCGCGCCTTCGCTGACGGCCGGGATGTCGCCCGACAGCGCGCCGTGCGAGAGCGTCGCGGGCGCGCAAAAGCAGTGAATGCGCTCGAGTCCGGGGCACGCGCCGGGTGTCTTTTCCTGGAACTCGAAGGCGGGCCCGAGGTCGGGCGAATCGGCAAGCTCAATGTCATCGTCGCCTGCGGGCGGCGCGTAGCGGTCCTTCCACGCGCGCACGTGGCGGGCGAACGGCGCGAATTCGGGGCGGCTCGCCAGATCGATACGGAAGCCTGTTGCGAACACGAGAAAGTCCAGCACGAAGACACCCTTCGGGGTGCTTACGTACAGTTCGTCGTCCACCTGCTCGATGCCGGTGACTGGCGCACCGAGGTTGAAGCGGGCGTTGGCGTGGCGCGACACGCGCAACGTACTGCCGCGCGGCGGCGGCACCTGCTGCACGTTGATGTAGTGGCGGATGCGCCATTTCCAGTCATCGGCAAGCGCGACATGGCCGTGCGTGAGGCCCGGATTACCCGCGCCTTTGCCTTTATTGATGCGCGGGATGTCCGCGCGGCGAATCAGCAGATCGACCGACGCTGCACCCGCTTCGAGCGCCGTTGCCGCGCTGTCCATGGCCGACGCACCCGCGCCGACAACGCCTACGCGCTTGCCGCGCAGCGTGCCGTAGTCCAGCACATCGGAAGAGTGGGCATAGAAGCGGCGCGGCAGATCACGCGCGAATGCAGGTACGGAAGGCCCACCCAGGCCGTCGCGGCCCGTCGCGAGGACAACGTGGCGCGCAAACACAGTCTCGCTGCCGCCGGGGCTCGTGACAGACAGCGCCACGCCGCCGTCCGCGCGCGGCGTGATTGCGGTGACCCGGTGTTCGTTGCGCACATCGATGTCGAGTACATCGCGATACCAGCGCAGATAGTCCATCCATTGCAGGCGCGGGATCTTGTCGAGCGCCTCCCACGCCTCGCCGCCGAACTGCGCTTCGAACCACGCGCGGAACGTGAGCGAGGGCAGGCCGAGCGCGGGGCCCGTGAGCTGCTTCGGAGAACGGAGCGTTTCCATGCGCGCGGTGGTGGCCCATGGGCCTTCGAAGCCGCGCGGCGACTGATCGTAGATGACGGCGTCGATGCCGAGATGGTCGAGCGCGGCGGCGAGCGCAAGCCCAGCCATACCGCCGCCGACAATCGCCACATTGACCACGGGGCGGCCGTCGTGGGTGCGCTCGGGAATCCAGCGCTTCGGGGGCAGTTCGAGCCACGCGAGATCTTCGCGCAGGCGGGCTTCGAGCGCGGCGAGACCAGCGGACGGTGGAGTGGTCGGATTCATTACGGCAAGGATTCCTTGTTGGCAGGCAGGTCGCCATAGAGCGACTGCAGGACTTGGGCGTGCTCGGCGCTCGCGCGCAGCGTGAAATCGGGCAGCACGGCGCGCGCTGCGTCGGCGAGCGCGTCGATGAGCGTCGCGGCCACGGGGGGCAGCGCGATCGCGTCGCGCGAGATCACGCCAAAGAAGTACGGAATGTCGGCGTCGATCGTGCGGATCGCCACGCCGGCAAGCGGCATGCCGTAGGCCGTGACCGGTTCGAGCACCGAGATGCCGAGTCCGGCGCGAACCGCGGTCAGCGCGTTCATCGACGAATTCGTTTCGATCAGACCGGCTGGCGTGACGTCGGCTTGCGCGAACGCGTGGTCGAGGCGGCGGCGCAGGCGATAGGGGTTCTGCATCGTGACGATGCGCCGGCCCGCGCAGGCCGAAAGCGGCAGCCGGTCATGGCGCGCGAGGGGATCGTCGTCGCGCAGCGCGGCCACGCACGCGGATTGCCCGATCCAGTGCACGACCACGCCGCGGTGCTCGAGCGGCAGGCTCGCCACGCCAATGTCCGCCGCGCCGGTCAAGACATCGTGCACGACCTGCTCGGGGGGCAGGCTGCGCAGCTGGATCGTCTGCGCGGCGCCCGCGAGTTCGGTGCGCGCGAGCGCTGCGGGCACGAGGCCGGCGGCGAGCGCGGAAGTGGCGGCGATGCGCAGCGGCCGGGTTTCGCCGCGGCCGATCTCGCCGGCGCGCTTCTGGATCTGATGAACGCCCGTCAGCACGTGCTCGACGTCCTCGTAGAGCTGGATGCCTTGCTCGGTGGGCGTGACGCGCGGGCCATTGCGCGTGAACAGCGGATAGCCGACCTCGGTTTCGAGCTCCTGGATCAGCCGCGTGATCGCGGGCTGCGAGCGCCCCAGCAAACGGCCGGCGGCGGTGACGCTGCCGGTCGTGATCACTGCGGCGAAGGCTTCGAGCTGGCGTAGTTCCATCTTCCGTGGGTGTCCGGGCGCGTAAGAATTCAGAATTCGCATTCTTACGCGTTCAGAATGCGTTTTACAAATAATGGATTTTTATATCGTTATTCCGGCGCAGCGAAAGAGGGGTTTGCCCTAACGTGGCTTTTCGCGAGCGCGCAGAGCTGGCGATGTTTCATGGGAGCAGCGGTCCGCGCCTTGGGGCGACCTTGCCGGCGGGGTTCGGTGCCGTCTCTGACGCCTACGCGCGGGCGCTGCTGGAGAGTGAGCACGGCCCGGCGCAGGGATGCCATATGGAAACGATGCCGGAGGACGCGCACAAGGTTGTCTCGGCCGTAAGCACAGTCGCAATCCGTCATCAGACGCTAAGGATTCCTGATATTGAGAGCTGGCCCACTACGCGTTCACTGGTTCCCATCAACATGACGACGAACCCGCGAGTCCCGTTCCGGACGCGGCCCGCGATTTAGACAGTATTACGAGGGCGCGAGCCAACGCCTGGATATTTGCAGACATTCATTTATCGGGGCTTAGGAAGCATGCACAAAAGCGAGGCGCATAAATGTTGGCAAACCAACCATCTGCATTCCGCTGTCTGTGAAGACAGCCAATTTGTCGAAAAGAGACATAACATGCAGCTGACAAAATGGTGAACGCCGGTTTATCCACTCACCGAGCGTTCCCTTCTAAAACCGGCTAGTCTTTACGCGTGCGCACAATTCCTGAATCTTCGTGCGTGATCCGGTCTCTATCGGGATCGTGCGGCGCTCTGGAAGCCGGATACGCACGATGCCTCGTGGCAAAGACTGTCTTTCGATTGCCGTCACAGGGTCCGCTCCGGTGACGCTGACAAGGAGACTGGCATGCGAGGTGCTGGCCGTGCGTTTGTCCCTTTGCTGATTGCAACGCTCGCGCTTTCCGCTTGCGAGGCCCCAACTTCGGGCTCCACCTTTACGCCTGCACAGGCGCAGCAGGTGATGGTGGTCGAGCTCGGTGTCGTTGAAAACGTGAGGCCCGTCTCGATCCAGCCGGGCCCGACCGGCATTGGTGCGATAACCGGCGGCGCGCTCGGCGGTATCGCGGCAGGCAGCAACATCGGGCGCGGCACGGGTTCGGTTGCGGCGGGCATCGGCGGCGCCGTGCTGGGCGGCGCGGCAGGCAATGCCGTGGAGCAGCGCGTCACGCAGCGCGCGGGCCTCGAAATCGTGGTGCGTCTGGATTCGGGGCAACTGATGTCGGTGGTTCAGGATGCGGATCAGCAGTTCGTGCCGGGCGACCGTGTGCGTGTCCTGCTCGGCAACAACTCGGTGCGCGTGACCCGATGAAGTGAACGCAGGTGCGGTTGGTCTCTCGATAACGCGAAGTTCCGGACAAAGCGAGGAAACCGATGGCCGATACCGGGCAGAAGATGAGTCGCGTGCCGTTGGCCGCTGCACTTGACCGCAATGCTAGCCGGGGGCATCGCGGGCGCCGCGATCGGCAGTTGTGTTGGCAACGTTTCGTACTGGGTGCCGATCAAGGCCATGCCGGGCGTATTTTTCCCCGCTTTCGGCGACAGCAACACGGTCACGACTATCGTCGTGGCTTCGATTGCTATCCGGCTGTTTCGCTTTCTCATTCTGCGCGGCGTGAAGCAGGCCGCTTTCATCAACACCATCGCGACGTTCGCCACCCGGATCATTTCGATCAGGGTGTTCATCGTCTAGCACTTTTCGTATTCAGGTACGACGCCTTCCGATCTCCCTCGAGCGGTGCGCGGAGAACGTGCGCGCGATGGGCTAGCGCTTGAATCGTTTTGTTTTCGGATGGATACCCCGGCGCGCCCGGCAAGGCGGCAACAAGGCGCGAAGTCATTTCAGGGTGGACGCGGGCAGCCGCTCCAGGGATTCAGAGGAATACGCCAGTGTGTGCGAATCATGCTACGGGTCGAGCGGTTTCCCTGCCTTTGGCCGTGACGCTGAGTGCGGTGCTGTGCGTATTGGCGGCAGGCTCACTGACGGGCTGCCGTAAAGGCGAAGAAGCGCCGGTGACGGAGGTCCGCCCGGTACGCGCCGTCAGGGTGGAAAAGCAGGAGGCGGGAACCACTATCTCCTTGACCGGAAGGTTGCAGGCGCAGGCCGAGATCAACCAGTCGTTCCGTATCGACGGAAGAATGACGTCCCGCAACGTCGATGTCGGGGACCGCGTGCGGGCGGGCCAGGTGCTGGCGCGGCTCGACCGGATGAACGAGGAAAGCAGCCTGCAGTCCGCGCGGGCGCAACTGGCCGCGGCCCAGGCACAAGCCCTGGAAGCGCGCACCATGTTCACCCGCATGCGCGATCTGCTTGCGGAGCATGCCGTGTCGCGCGCTTCGTTCGAACAATCGGAAGCGATGGCGAAGATCACCCAGTCGCAAGTCGATTCGGCGCAGTCGTTGGTCAGCATCGCGCAGAACCGGCTCAGCTACACCGATCTGGTTTCCGACGTTGCGGGCGTGGTCACGGCGCGCGGGGCGGAGCCGGGCGAGGTGGTTCCGGCTGGCCGCATGGTCGTGCAGATCGCTCGCGAAGGCGCGGTGGATGCCGTATTCGACGTGCCCGCCGCGATCAAGGATGTCGCGCCTGGCAATCCCGACATTGTCATCGCGCTTGCCAGCAACCCTGAGATCACCGCCGTTGGTAAGGTACGCGAAGTATCGCCGCGCGCCGATCCGGTGACCGGAACCTTTGCGGTCCGGGTTCAGGTTCTCAATCCACCGGCTGCCATGCGCCTTGGCAGCACGGTCATTGGCCACATGACGCTGCAGCGCGCGCCGGCCATCGAAATTCCCTCGAGCGCGCTGATCCAGCCCGGCGGCAAACCGGCAGTCTGGGTGATCGATACGAAGACGGGGACGGTTTCGGTGCGTGAGGTCGAGCTTCAGGCGTATGGCGAGGACCGCGTTCAGGTTTCCCAGGGCCTCGCCACCGGCGACGTGGTCGTGACTGCCGGTGTTCAGGCATTGCGGCCGGGACAAAAAATTAACTGGACCGAGGCTCCCAGGTGATTGGCCCGAATCTCTCCGAGTGGGCGCTTTCGAAGCGCCCCCTGGTGGTGTTCCTGATGATCGCCGCACTGGTGGCGGGAACGCTGTCATTCTTGCGGTTGGGGCGTGCCGAAGATCCGGTTTTTACCTTTCGCACCATGATCGTGGCCGCCGCGTGGCCGGGCGCGACAGTCGACGACACCCTCTCGCAGGTCACCGAGCGGCTCGAGCGCACGTTGCAGGAGACCCGCCATCTCGATCGCATACGCAGCTATACGACAGCGGGCCAGACGACGATCTTCGTCGATCTTCTGCAATCCACGCCGCCCTCCGAGGTCCAGAACATCTGGTACCAGGTGCGCAAGAACGTGGACGACATGAGGCTAACGCTCCCGGCCGGCACGCTCGGGCCGTTCTTCAACGACGACTTCGGCGACACCTACGGCATCATCTACGGCTTCACCGCCGACGGCTACAACATGCGCGAGTTGCGCGATCACGTCGAGGCGATCCGCTCGCGCCTGCTGCTCGTGCCCGACGTGTCGAAGATCGAGGTGCTGGGCGCGCAGGACGAACAGATCTACATCGAGTTCTCGACCACGCGTCTTGCGGGCTTGCGCCTGGATTACCCGACCATCGTCGCGGCATTGAGAGCGCAAAATCTCATCAGGCCGACCGGCGTCCTGCAAACCGGGCAGGAGCGGGTGTTCTTCAGGGTGACGGGCGCCTTCGATTCCGAACGCGACATCGAGGATGTCAACCTGGTGCTCGGCGGTCGCATCGTTCGCCTCGGCGACATCGCCACCGTGAGGCGCGGCTTCGCCGATCCTCCGCAGCCGATGTTCCGTGTGAACGGTAAGCCGGCCATCGGTCTCGCGATTGCGATGCGCGATTCGGGCGACATCCTCGCGCTCGGCCACAACCTGAAGGCCGAGATGGCCGACGCCACCGCGAACCTGCCCGCCGGCATCGAGCCGTTCCTCGTCGCCAATCAGTCGGATACTGTCGATGTCGCGATCAACGACTTCATGGCGTCGCTTTGGCAGGCCATCATCATCATCCTGGTGTGCAGCTTCCTGAGTCTGGGGGTGCGGCCCGGGACGGTGGTGGCGCTGTCGATTCCCCTCACGCTCGCGATCGTATTCGCGATCATGGACGCCGTGCATATCGACCTGCACCGGGTGTCGTTAGGGGCCCTGATCATTGCGCTGACCCTACTGGTCGACGACGCCATGACCACCGTCGACGCCATGATCAACCGGCTCGCCGCCGGCGACAGCAAGGATCAGGCCGCGACGTTCGCGTACCGCACGCTGGCCGCGCCGATGCTGATCGGCACGCTCGTGTCGATCTCCAGTTTCGTGCCGATCGGCTTCGCGAAGAGTTCGGCGGGCGAGTATACGTTTTCCATTTTTGCGGTGGTCGCGATCGCACTGCTCGCGTCGTGGTTCGGCGCGGTGATTTTCTCGCCGCTCGTCGGCGTGGTGATCCTGAAAGCGCCCAAGCCGGAGAAGGAGCCGCGCAAGCCCGGCAAGATGCTCATGGCCTATGACCGCTTTCTGCGTGGCGCGCTGCGGCTAAAGGGGTTGACGATCGCCATCACGCTCGCGGCGTTCGTGGTGTCGATCTTCCTCGTGCGGTTCGTGCCGCGGCAGTTCTTCCCCGCATCGGACCGGCCCGAACTCACGGTGGATCTGACCTTGCGCCAGAACGCTTCGATCCACGCGACCGAGGCGCAAGTCGCGCGGCTCGAAGCCATGTTGAAAAGCGATCCCGATGTCGATCACTTCAGCAGCTATGTGGGCCGCGGCGCCGTGCGCTTCATTCTCACGCTCAATGTTCAGCTGCCCAATCCGTTTTTCGCGCAGATCATTGTGGTCGCGAAGAATCTCGAAGCACGGGACCGGCTGCAATCGAAGCTGGAGAAGACGCTGAGCGACCAGTTTCCCGGCATCGTCGCGCGCGTGTCTCCGCTGGAACTGGGGCCGCCGGTGGGGTGGCCGCTGCAGTATCGCGTGTCGGGTCCCGACCCGGCGCAGGTGCGCAGGACCGCACTCGATCTGGCCGCTATCGTGGGTTCCGACGAGCGCGCGCGCCACATCAATTTCGACTGGATGGAGCCGGCCCGGCAGATCCGCATTCACATCAATCAGGATGAAGCGCGCCAGCTCGGCGTGAGTTCCGCGGCGCTCGCCGCCATCATGAATACCGTGATTACCGGCACGCCGCTCACGCAAATACGCGACGACATTTACCTCGTCAACGTCGTGGCGCGAGCGCAGGAAGAGCAGCCGCTCACGGTGCAGTCGCTGAGTACGCTGCAGGTGCCCACGCCGAGCGGCCGGATGGTGCCGCTCAGCCAGTTCGCGACGTTCACGGAGGAGCAGGAGTCGCCGCTGGTATGGCGGCGCAACCGTGTTCCGACGCTCACGGTGCGCGCCGACGTGATGCACGGCACGCTGCCGGACGATGTCGTCGCCACGCTCGCGCCGAAGATCGCCGAGTTCAGCGCGAAGCTGCCCAAGGGCTACCACGTCGCGACCGGCGGCATTTTCGAGGAAAGCGCCATTTCGCAAGCGTCGGTGTTTGCCGTGATCCCGGTGATGATCGTGCTGATGCTCACGATCATGATGGTGCTGCTGGTGAGCTTCAAGCGGCTGGCCATGGTGGTCTCGGTGATGCCATTGGGCCTGATAGGCGTGGTGCTCGCGCTGCTGATCTTCAACCGGCCGCTGGGTTTCGTCGCCATCCTGGGCATTCTCGCGTTGATCGGCATGATCGCCAAGAACGGGCTGATCCTGATCGTGCAGATCGAGACCTATCGGCAAGAGGGGATGGGTGTGCTGGAGGCCGTGGTCGCCTCGGGCACTTCGCGCATACGGCCCATGATGCTGACCTCGATCTCAACCGTGCTCGGCCTGATCCCGATCGCGCCCACCGTGTTCTGGGGCGCCATGGCCTTCGCGATCATGGGCGGGTTGCTGGTGGCGACGCTGCTGACCCTGGTGTTCCTGCCGGCGCTGTACATGGTGGTGTTCGGCAAGGAAGACCGGCCGGCATCGCATTCGGGTACGGCGAGCGGGGCGGTGTAAGCCGCGTGGGGCGGATTCCCTCCGGGGCCATCCGCCATGTTCGCGCTCGCTGGTTTTCCATAGAGGAGGCGCATCGTTCATGAGCCCACCATCGCTGCGTGCTTTCCTGCTCGACTGGCGTTCGCATTGGCGCGTCGCGCTGGCGCGCGCGCTGTGTTTTCTGGCGCTTTGGTTCATTCTGATGCCGAGCGTGAAGCCGGCCGATCTCGCGTGCGGTCTGATCGCGACGTTCATCGCGACACAGATGAGCCTGCGTCTGCAGCCTCCCGCCACAGGCATGTTGCGCCTTGGCGCCTTACTCATCTTCGCGCCGCATTTTCTCCTGCAGTCGCTGCTCGCGGGTATCGACGTAGCGCGCCGCGCATTGGACCCGCGCCTGCCTTTGCGGCCGGGCATCGTGGTCTATCGTGTCGGCTTTCCGCCGGGAACGGCCCGCAATGGGTTCGCCATCATCACGAGTCTCTTGCCAGGGTCGCTTCCGGTAGACGAGACCGCCGACGGGCTCGTCTACCACTGCCTCGACATTTCGCAGCCCGTGGCCGAGCAGCTGGCCGACGAAGAACGGCGCCTCGCCGGTGCTTTGGTGGGCGCTTCGGTCAGCGGTGAACGTCATGGCTGACGTGCTCATTGCCGTTTGCGCGCTGGTGCTGCTGATGGTGGCCGTGGGCTTGCTGAGTGTGCTGCGCGGGCCCACGCGCGCCGACCGCATGATGGCCGCGCAACTGTTCGGCACGGGAGGAATCGCGGCCTTGCTGCTGGTCGGCACGGCAAGCGGCGTCGAAGCGGTCGTGGATGTGGCGTTGACGCTCGCCGTGCTTGCGGCGTTCGCCTCGGTGGCCTTCGTCAAGGCCGATCGCCAGGCCGAAGGCGAGATCGCGAAGGAGGACCGGAAATGAAAACCGCAGCCGACGTCTTCACGATCGTTGCCATGCTGGCCGGCGTTTTCTTCTTCGTGGCCGGTACGGTCGGGCTGTTGCGGTTCCCGGACACGTACACGCGGCTGCACGCGTTGACCAAGGCCGACAATCTGGGCCTCGGCATGGTGGTGCTGGGCCTCGTGCCCCAGACCGGGCATATCGTGATCGCCCTCAAGCTGATCGTGGTCTGGCTGCTGGTGATGCTGACGTCGTCCGATGTGTCGCAGCTCATCGCGCGCGCGGCGCGCCGGCAGGAGGAGGGCCGATGATCTCCGCCATCTCCTTTGGCATCGGGATTCTGCTGCTGGCGCTCGCGCTATGGACCGTCGTGGTGCGCGATACGTTCGCCGCGGTCGCCGGGTTCATTCCTTATGGCCTGCTGCTCACGCTTGCGTGGCTCGTGCTGCGCGCGGTCGACGTCGCGTTGACCGAAGCGGCGATCGGTGCGGGTTTGACCGGCGCGCTGCTGATCCGCGCGGCTTCGCGGCTGCAGCCAACGGAAGCGGCAGCCCAGGCCGAGGAGCCGGGTCTCGCAATGCGTGTCGCGGCAGGAGCCGCCGCCACGGGCGTCGCCGTCGTGATTGCCGCTTGCCTGTGGAACTTGCCGGACCCCGCGCCAACGCTCGCGCCCGAGGTGGCGCAGCACATTCAGGCGACTGGCGTCGGCAACCCGATCACGGCGGTCCTGCTGTCGTTCCGCGCGATCGACACGCTGCTGGAAGCGATCGTGCTGCTGCTGGGCGTGGTCGGCGTCTGGTCGCTGGCGCCGGACCGCTTCTGGGGCGGCAGACCGGGACTGGCGCAGGTGGTGAGCCCCAACGACATTCTGGTGTATCTGGCGCGCGTATTGCCGCCAATAGGCGTCGTGATCGGCATCTATATTTTCTGGGTCGGCGCCGATCATCCGGGCGGCAAATTCCAGGGCGCCACGGTGATTGCCGCGATGTGGCTGCTCGTCATGATGTCCGGTCTGCGCGATGCGCCGCCGATCAGCCGGCGCTGGTTGCGCGCCGTGCTGATCCTCGGGCCGGCCGTGTTCGTCGCGCTTGGCCTGCTCGGCGCCGTCATGGCGGGCGCGCTTCTGGCGTACCCCGACGGCCGGGCGAAGCTGTGGATCATCGTCATCGAAGCCGCGCTGCTGCCTTCGCTTGCCGTGACCCTGGTCCTCCTGCTGGTCGGGCCACCCCAGCGGCCGGAGGTGAGCCCATGAACGTCTCGCAGTTGTTCGGCTTGACCGCCGCCGCCCTCGTGGGTCTCGGCCTGTACGGCCTGATCGTCAACCCGCAGCCCTTGCGCAAGGTGCTGGCCTTCAATCTCACGGGCAACGGCGTTTTTCTGGCCTGTGCCGTGATTGCACACCGTGGGGCGGGCGCGGGCATGTCCGGCGATCCGGTGCCGCAGGCGCTGCTGATCACGGCGATCGTCGTGTCGTTTGCCGCTTCCGCGCTGGCAGTCGGGCTCATGCTGCGCCGGTTCTCGGAAACGGGCTCGAATTCGCTTGCGGCGGACGGCGATGCGGCGTCGGGCCAGACGCGCAATTCGGAGGCCACGTGACGACGCTCGCGCCCACGGCGCAGTCGACGCCGGGCGGCCTGCTGCTCGCGCTCGCCATTCTGTTGCCGTTCGCCGGGATGATGGCCGGTCTCGCGCTCGGCGGCCGCCACGCGCAACGCGTGGCCTGGGTGACGATTGCCCTCGGTTTCGGCGTCGTGCTGGAGATTGCGGCCAGGCTGCTGGTATCGGGCGACGCATTGCGATATCTGCTGGGCGGCTGGTCGCCGCCCCTGGGCGTCGTGCTGCGCGCGGACGGCCTCTCGGTCTGCATGATGGTGGTGGTCGCCGTGGTGGTGGGCGCGGTGGCCATTTACGCGAATGGCGATTTCGGCACGCCGTCCGGCACGAGCGAGGCGCGCGCGCCGCTGGCATTCTGGCTGCTGCTGCTCGCGGTATGGGGGGCGCTCAATCTGGTCTTCGTCAGCGGAGACATTTTCACGCTCTACGTCGCGCTCGAACTGCTGACTTTTGCCGGCGTTCCCCTCGTGTCGCTCGATGGCCGCGCCGAAACGTTACAGGCCGCGCTGCGTTATCTGCTGTACGCGCTGATCGGTTCGATGCTGTATCTGCTGGGTGTTTTTCTGCTGTATGGCGCCTACGGCACGCTCGACATCGCGCTGCTTGCGGCGAGGATCGGCGCTCAGCCGCTGGCCTGGACTGCGTTGGCGCTGATGACGGCAGGCATGCTCGCCAAAACCGCGCTTTTTCCGCTGCATCTGTGGCTGCCGCCAGCGCACGCGGGCGCGCCCGCCGCCGCCAGCGCGCTGCTGTCCGCGTTGGTCATCAAGGGATCGTGGTTCGTGGTGGTGCGGTTGTGGCTCGATGTCTTCGCCGGCATCGTGAGCGCATCCAGCGCGCAACTGCTGGCGGGACTCGGCGCGATGGCGATCCTCTTCGGCAACGTGGTGGCGCTGCGCCAGGCGCGGCTGAAGCTCCTGATCGCATACTCGACGGTTGCGCAGATCGGCTACCTGTTCCTGCTGTTTCCGCTCGCCGCGCAGCACGAAGGCGCCCGCGCCGTCACGGGCGGCCTGTTGCAGGCCATCTCGCACGCGAGCGCCAAAGCGGCCATGTTCCTCGCGGCGGGGCTGATTTATAGCACGCTGGGTCACGACCGCCTGGCCGACCTGCGCGGCGCGGCCCGCGCCTTGCCCATGACGTTGACGGCATTCGCGCTGGCCGGCGCGACGCTGATCGGCTTGCCGCCTTCCGGCGGCTTTCTGGCCAAGTGGCTGCTGATGTCGGCGGCGCTCGCGACGGGGCAATGGTGGTGGGCGCTGGTGATGCTGGCGGGCGGCCTGCTCACGAGCGTCTACGTCTTCATGGTGGTGGTGCGCGCGATGGAGCCCGCCGCGCCCGGCTGGTCGCCGCAACGGCAGGTGCCCCGTTACCAGCAGCTCGCGGTGCTCGGCCTCGCAACGTGTTCGTTCCTGCTTGGCCTCGCCGTGCTGCTGCCGGTCGACGTGGCGCAGATTGGCCGCACCGTGATGCCGCAGGCGGGGTTGCCATGAACATGTCCCAAGGTCTGCTCGCCGCCGCCATCGGCTTGCCATTGCTGATGCTGCTGCTTTGCGCTTGCGCGCCTGTTCGCAGGCGCTTGCCGTCGTGGTTCGCGATCGCTGCGCTGCCTGCGCTGGCGGCGGCAGTCGGGGCGGGGCAGAGCGAAACGCTGACGCTCGGCCACAGCCGGTTCGCCCTGCGTTTCGCGCTCGATACGCCGGGCGCGTTGCTGCTCGGCACGGCGGCGCTGTTGTGGTTCTTCGCCGGCATCTACGCCGCGCGATATGTACGCGGCCGCGAAGATATCGATGGTTTTGTCGTCTGCTGGTTCATGGCCTTGACCGGCAGCGTGGGCGTGTTTTTGACGGCCGATCTGCCTTGCTTCTATCTGATGCTGGCGGTATTGAGTGTCGGCGCCAGCGGGCTGGTGCTCCAGGGCGACGGACCCGAAGCACGCTATGCGGGCGCACTCTATCTTGGCGTTGCCTTGCTGGCCGAGGCCTTCGTGCTGGGCGGGCTGGTCCTGCTGGCACAGGCTACGCCCGGCGGCAGCCTGCTGATTCGCGATGCGGCTGCCGCCTTGCCGGGCTCGCCATGGCGCGATGCCACCGTGCTATTGCTGCTGGTTGGCCTCGGCATGAAGGCCGGGATGGTGCCGTTGCACTTCTGGATGCCGCACGCCTATCGCGCTGCGCCCATTCCCGCGGCAGCGGTGCTGAGCGGCGCGGTGGTCAAGGCCAGTGTGATCGCATTGGTCCGCTTTCTGCCATTCGCTTCGAACGGTGCATGGCCGCAGTTCGGCATTCCATTCGCGGCGCTGGGCATGTTCGGCGCGTTCTACGGCGTGGCGATCGGCATCACCCAGTTTCAGCCGAAGGTCGTGCTGGCGTACTCGAGCGTGAGCCAGATGGGCTTCCTGATGGCCGTCATCGGCATGGGGCTGGCCGCTGGCGATCCCGCCACCGTGCTGGCGGCCGCTTACTATGCCGCGCACCATCTGCTCGTGAAAGGCACGCTGTTTCTGGCCGTGGGCGTGGTCGCGTTGACGGGCGCCGGATCGTTGCGCCTCGTGCAGGTGCCCACGGCGATCGTCGCGCTCGGCCTCGGCGGCTTGCCGTTGACCGGCGGCTCGCTGGCCAAATACGCGGCCAAGGATCTGCTGTCCGGCGATCTGGCCAGCATGCTGGCTGCGGCGTCTTCAGCCGCAACCACGTTGCTGATGCTTCATTTCGTGCGCTGTCTCGGCGCGATGGGCACGACCCATTACAACGCGCGCGCTCCTGGGCCGCTCAGAGGCGCGTGGCTCGCAATGGTGGTGGCCTCGCTGGCCGTTCCGTGGGTGTTGTATCTGCGTATCCCGGTCGGCTCGCTACCCGAGGCCCTGGCTCCCGCGGCGCTGTGGTCCGCGCTGTGGCCGGTACTCGTTGGCGCGGCGCTCGCGATTGGCTGGAGCCGATGGGGCAAGACAGTGCCGTCCGTGCCCGTGGGCGACGTAGGCGGCCTCTTGCGCGGACTGCAACGAGGCGGCGCGCAGGCCGCACGAATCGCGGTGTGTACGGATGCATTCGTGCGTGGGTGGTCCGTGTCGTGTCTGACGCTGTTGCTCGCAGCGCTGCTGTTCGGTGGCCTGCTGGCGGTGGCGGCATGATGTGTGTGGCGCAAACGAGCGCACCGCCTGCGCCTATGCGACGCGGTCGCAGCAGAACCTGGAGTACGTCATGAGAACGCGGACGTGGACTGCGATACTTGCCGCCGCTACCAGTTGCCTGGTCGGCTGCTTTAGCGTGGGCCCAGATTACAGCCGCCCCGAGGTGCCGGTGCCCGCAACGTGGCGGGTCGATTTGCCCGCGGCCGAAGCCGTCGTGAACACGGCATGGTGGGAACAGTTCGACGATCCGGTGTTGAACGATCTGATCCAGGCCGCGCTGGAGGGCAATCTGGATGTGCGTGTCGCTGCGGCGCGTGTCGACCAGTTCATCGGCCTGTTGCGCTCGGCGCGCTCGCAGGGTCTGCCGCAAGTCGGTTATGGCGCGAACGTGAGCCGCAACCGGACCAGCGAGGTCGGGATGCCGCCGCTCTCGCCGTTGCTCGATCCCGTATTCAATCTCTATCAGGGCGCGCTGTCCGCTTCCTGGCAAATCGACCTGTTCGGCCGGGTAAGGCGCCTGACCGAAGCCGCACAGGCGCAGGTCTATGCGAGCGAACAGGCCCAGCGCGGCGTCGTGCTTTCGCTCGTGACAGGCGTAGCGACCAGCTACATCACGCTGCGCGGACTCGACCGGCAACTCGAAATTGCGCGGGCCACCGCGAATAATTTCGGCGAAACGTTGCGCATTTTCGAGCTGCGCTATCGCAAGGGCCTCGTTTCCCAGACGGAGCTTTCGCAAGTGCAGTCGCAGTACAAACTCGCGCAGTCCACGATACCGGCCATCGAGCAGCAGATTGCCATCGTGGAAAACGGCATTTCCATTCTGTTGGGGCGCAATCCTGGGCCGATTCCGCGCGGCAAGTCGGTGAGCGAGCTGGTGCTTCCCGTCATTCCGGCCGATCTGCCGTCGAGTCTGCTCGAGCGGCGGCCCGATATTCTGCAGGCCGAACAAAATCTGGTCGCCGCCAATGCGAACGTCGGCGCCGCGCGGGCGCTTTACTATCCGACCATCTCGCTAACCGGTGCGCTCGGTTCGGTCAGCACGGCCTTCGGCGACTTCCTTTCCGGGCCCGCTGCGCTCTGGTCGATCGCAGCGGGTGTGACCGGGCCGATCTTCACGGCGGGCGCGATTGGTGGTCAGGTGCAGTCGGCCGAGGCACAAAAGCGCCAGGCAGAACTGATCTACAGGCAGACCGTGCTGGGCGCGTTCAACGATACCAACAACGCGCTCGTCAGCTCACAGAACACGATCGAGCAGACCGGGCTTCAGCAGCAGCGTGTCGACGCGTTGCGCGAATACGCGCGCCTCTCGAGCCTCAAGTTCGAAGATGGCCTGATTGGCTATCTCGAAGTGCTGATCTCCGAAAACGACCTGTTCTCCGCCGAGCTCACCCTCGCCAGCCTGCAGGCCTCGCGCTATAACCAGGTGATCAGCGTGTATCAGGCCATGGGCGGTGGCTGGGTGGATATCGCCGATTCGCATACGCCCGTGTCCCTGAGCGCCGAACGAAAGGTGAGCGCCCCGCAGGGCAGGTGAATTCACACAGGCTCCCGTGACATGGTCGTGCGTTCATGGAAGTACGCCGTATGGCTCGCCGCCGCGTCGTTGCTATTGCTCTGCGGTTGCGCGACGCGGCCCGTGAACCCGCCGATCATTCAGTACGACCCGCAGCAGTTGAGCCCGTTCGACCGGCTGGAAGGCAACCGGCCCGGCAGGCAGGACATGGTCATTCTGGCCTTCTCCGGTGGCGGAATGCGTGCGGCGGCGTTTTCCTATGGAACGCTGGAGACGCTGCAGCGTATCGAAGTGACGGGCGCGTCGGGCGAGAAAATCCGCTTGCTCGATGAGGTGGATCTGATCACCGGCGTCTCCGGCGGCAGCTTCACCGCGCTGGCGTACGGGCTTTACGGCAAGCATCTGTTCGACTTCTACGAGGACCGCTTTCTCAAGCGCAACGTACAGCGCGAACTCGTCACCCGGATCCTGAACCCGGTGAACTGGCCCGCGCTGGCTTCCGCGCGCTGGAGCCGCTCCGAGCTGGCGGCAAAACTGTATGACGAAGTCCTGTTCAACAACGCGACATTCGCCGAACTCGAGCGCAAGGGCGGTCCGATGATCGCGGTCAGCGCAACGGAACTGACGACGGGGTCGCGCGTCGTGTTTCTCCAGCAGAACTTCGATGTCATGTGCGCGGATCTCGGTCCATTCAAGCTTTCGCGCGCGGCGGCGGCGTCCTCTGCCGTGCCGGTGGTTCTGGCTCCGATTACGATCAACAACTACGGCGGCACGTGTGGCTACGAGGAACCCGAGTGGAGTCACGCGCTTGCCAGAGCCGGCACGGTGCAGAGATCCGCGAGCCGTATCCTCAATCGACTGCAGGATTTGCGCGAAATCGTCGACTCGACCGAGAACCCGTATTTCCATCTCGTCGATGGCGGCATTTCCGACAATCTGGGACTCCGGGGCGTGCTGGACTTCATCGGAACATTCGAGGCGCTTCACGAAGCCGGCCAACCCGCGCCGCTCGACAACGTACGCAGGCTGATTATCTTCGTCGTGAACGCGGCGTCGTCGCCTTCGAGCAGCTGGAACCTTTCCGAACGTCCACCGGGCGCAATCCGGACGCTTGTCCAGGCTGTCGGCGTGCCGATCGATCGATTTTCCAGCGAATCCGTCGAGCTATTGCAGGACATCAAGGCGCGATGGGCGCTATTGCGCCAGATCCGCAACTCCGAGGCGTTCAGGGACAACAAGGACCCCGCGCTGGCCCGGGCCGTGGAAGCGCCCGACACCGATATCTATGTGGTCGACGTGTCATTCGATGCACTGGCCGACAAAGCCCAGCGAGACGGCCTCAATCAATTGCCGACTTCACTTGCGTTGCCGGACGAGGCAATCGATCGCTTGCGCAACGCGGCGAGCACGATCATCCTGGCCTCCCCGCAATTCCAGGCCGCCCTCAAGGCGGCAGGGGCGCGCATTGTCGACCCGCCTGAGACTGGCAAGGTCGAACCGGGCGCCGTGCCGGCAAAAAGCAAAGAGGCGGATGCGCCATAGCAACGCCCGGCGCCCCAGGACGGCGATTCACCGAAAAAAACGCGAATCTCCCATACTGTGTTCTGAAGCTGCTTCCGAGAGAAAACCAATGCTACGCACGTCGCTGAAGGTAATAAAAATAGGTGTGTCGATTCTGGTCGTGCTCGCGCTACTCGCATTGGGATTGCGGGCGTGGTCTTCGCTGCGCGGCCCGGACCTGTCGGTCTGGCACACCTACGTACCGCGCGAGATGACCGTAGAAGAGATGGACGCCGGCGACTGGGATGCGTACATGCGGGAAGAGTCGCGGCTTTTCGAGGATGTGCGCGTCAACGTCGTCGAAAAGGTCAAGGCGTCCGAGCGCGTCCCGTCGAACCGCTACTACGAAGGCTCGCCCATTTATCCAGAGCACTTCGCTCAGGACTGGAACCGCTCGTACATACTCGAACCGCCAGGGCCGCCGGTTGGTGCGGTGGTGCTGCTGCACGGCATGACGGACTCGCCCTACAGTCTGCGGCACATCGCGCGCAACTATCGCGACCGGGGCTTTGTCGCGATCGCCATCCGTTTGCCTGGACACGGAACCGTGCCTGCGGGACTGACCAACGTCACCTGGCAAGACTGGGCAGCGGCAACGCGGCTCGCGGTGCGCGAAGCGCGCCGGCGCGTGGGCCCGGACAAGCCGCTCGAACTGATCGGCTTCTCGAACGGCGGCGCGCTTGCCCTGCAATATGCGATGGACGCCATCGAGAACCCCGCGCTCACGCGTCCCACCCGGCTCGTGCTCATTTCGCCGATGATCGGCGTGACCCGTTACGCGCGGTTTGCGGGCCTCGTGGGCCTACCCGCGGTGTTGCCTGCATTCGCGCGGGCCGCCTGGCTCGGCATCGTGCCGGAATTCAACCCCTTCAAATACAACTCGTTCCCGGTGAACGCAGCGCGTCAGTCCTGGCTGCTTACCAGCACCATCCAGGACCAGATGGCGAGGCTCGAACGCGATAACCGGTTGAGTTCGCTCCCTCCCGTACTGACGTTCCAGTCGGTGACCGATTTCACAGTCAGCACGCCTGCTGTCATGTCGTCGCTGTATGACAAGCTTCCCGCAAACGGCAGTGAAATCGTGTTGTTCGACGTGAACCGCAGCGTGAGCTTCAGAACCTTCCTGCGCGTCGCGTCCTATTCCGCGCTCACGCGGTTGCTGCGCATCGGGCCGCAGAACTATCGCACCACGGTCATTGCCAACGCGTCACAGGATTCGGCTCATACGGTCGAGCGCAGTGTCGATGCCGGCGGTGTGGAAACTCATGTTCGGCCTTTGGAGATCGACTATCCGCCGGATATTTTTTCGTTATCGCATGTGGCGATTCCATTCCCCGTGACGGACGCACTCTACGGCATCAAGCCGGGCGACGACGAGAACTTCAATGTCAACCTGGGTACGCTCGCGCCGCGCGGAGAGCGCGGCACGTTGATTCTGACGCTCGACTCGATGTTCCGGATCGCATCGAATCCGTTCTTCCCGTATCTCCTGCAACGTATCGACGAGGGGATCGGCAAGATGCCCCCTCCTGTTGTCGATTCGCCGAAGCGCACTCACGAGACCGCTGCCGGGAAGCCGGAAGACCCCGCAGAGGAGTTGAAGGAACTCGAGCAGGCCGGCGGCGATTACGACGAGCCGTAACCGATCCCGCCAACCTTGTTACCGGGCCCGGATTGTCCGATCATACGGGGAGGGTGCGCAAGCGCCTGTCGAGTGTGACGTCATACCCGGAGACGAGCTCCGTGAACATTCCCCGATTGCTGCTTGGCAGCATCCTGCTTTTCGTGGTGGGCACGGCGCTGCAGCTGGTATGGCCGCTCGCGCAGCCGGCGTCGTATCACCACTTCGCGGACCAACGCGCGCTGGGCTCGATACCGCATGCGGCGGACGTGCTGTCGAATCTCGTCATTCTGGCGGCCGGGGCCGCCTGCCTCGGCTGGGCGCAGCGAAACGCGTACCCGCAGAATCGGCAGCCGCCAAAATTCCCCGGCATGGTCGTCGCCGGATTCGGGCTCGTGCTAACGGCAATCGGGTCGGCCTACTATCACTGGGCGCCTTCCGACGCGACGCTCGTATGGGATCGCCTGCCGATGACGATCGTCTTCGCCGGCATCCTGGCGATGCTCTGGACGTCGAACACCGGGCAGCGCGTGGGCTGGGTACCGTTGCTGATCATGGTTGCCGTGTCACTAGGCACGATCGCTTACTGGCTCGCGCTCAACAGCCTGTGGCCATACGCGATCCTGCAGTTCGGCGGCCTCATGTTCATCGTCGGCCTGACGCTCACGCGCAAGGTGGACAGCGTGTTGGGCTGGACAATGGTGATCGTTTTCTACGGGGTGGCAAAGATCTTCGAGAGCCTTGACTGGCAGGTGTGGGAGCTCACGCATCATGTGCTCGCCGGGCATGCGCTGAAACATGTGTCGAGCGGCCTCGCCGGTGCCGCGCTCATTCTGGTGGCGAACGCCGCACCGCGCTTCGCGGCAGGCACGGTCGCACCGAACGCAGCGATCGACCATTCCCGCACGCCGCGCTGACGTGTCCGGCCTGCAAAGTTTCCGATAGCCGCCACAATAGCGCTGAATACGAAGCGAAAGTCTACTGCCGCGACGCCACCCGCACGAACGCAAACACGAGTGCGAGCACAACGACAATCACGCCCGTGGCAACGACCAGACGATCGGCTAGCAAGCGGCGCATGGTGGTTCTCCTACACGAAGCTGTAGCGTTCGGAGTGATACCGGGCAATTGGCACCTTCATGTTGCCCAGCGCGGTTTCGATGGCGTCCATCATGACATCCGGCCCGCAAATGAAGTACTCGTGGTCCGTGTACTCGGGCGGCAGGTGACGCCTGAACAGGTCCGCGTCGATGCGGCCGGTTTCGCCGGTCCAGCCCGGGTGAGCCTCCGAGAGAACATAGACGACCTTCAGATCGAGCCGCTCCTTCAACGCGTCCAGCTCTTCGCGGAACGTCAGCGATTCCCAGTCCTTGCTGCCATAGAGCAGCACCAGCGGACGCTTGTCGCCGCGGTCGGCAAGCGTGCGGATCATGCTCATCATCGGCGTGATGCCGATGCCGCCCGCGATCAGCACATGCATATCCGTCGGATTGCCGATCGTGAACGCGCCATACGGGCCGTCGAGATACACGCGCTGCCCGGCCGTGACCGTTTTGACAGCGCTAGTGAAGTCGCCCAGATTGCGAATCGTCATTTCGACGCGCCCGTCCGGCGCCTGGGCGCTCGACGAGAACGAAAACGGGTGCCCGGTGATGCGGAAGGGGCTGGCCCATAGCGTCAGCCAGCCGAACTGGCCCGGCTTGAAACGAAACCCTGCGTGACCTTCGGGCTGCATGACGAGCGTGGTGGTGTCGCCGCGTTCGCTGCGGACCTCGACGACGCGATAGGGCCTGCGCAGCATGAAGAGCGGCTTGACGATGCGCACGTAGAGCAGCAACGCGATCCAGAAGATCGTCATGCCGATCCACAGAATCCGTTTGAACGGATCGGCGAGGTAGAAGCCCCAGCCGACCATGTGCAGCATGCCCGCACCGATTGCGGTTAGCGCGAGCACGATATGCGACCGATGCCACGTCTCGTAGCGGATTTTCAGCTGCTTGCGCCACAGGGCGGTTACCACGAGCACGACAAGCGCGCCAATCGACAGGACCGCGAAGCGGGCGCCCCAGGGGATATCCCGGATCGAGTCCGGCATCGCGAGCGATTCCGAGCGGATGGCGATCAGGATCAGCGGATGCGCCGCGACGAGACCCACGGCCAGCAGCGAGACACGCCGATGAAAGTGATAGATGACGTCCTCGCCCCACGGTTCAGTGACGTGCCGAAAGCGGGCGGTGAGGCCGAATTGCAGACCCATCATCGCAAGTCCGGAATAGCCGAGCGCCACCGAAAACTCAGTGCCGAAATTCCGCGCGGGCGGCAGATTGCCCACGAGCAGCGCGAAAAGCGGAGCGAGAATGAAAAGCAGATAGATGGCCGACCAGATGGCTTTGCGCACGAGATCGCGAGCATTCATGAAACCCCCTCTACGTCAGGCCCTGCCTTCACAGCCTTGCTACGCGCTGCTTAGATGCAGGTGGTCAGCAACAGCGCGGGCCCAAACGTGATGACGGTGGCGGCAAGCGCCGCGATCAAGGTCCAGATGACAACGGTATGCAGGAAGGTGCTGATCGGCTCGGGACCGGGGTCGCGCCGCGCGGCCGCACGGTAGCGCCACAGCCAGCCGATCGCGACGAGGTGCGCGAGCAGCACGATCACGAGGCTCAGGCGCAGCGGGCCTGCCGGCCAGCCGAATGCGCAACCGATTGCGTGCAGCGCATACAGGATCACGAGCGCAAGACACCAGATCGTGAAGCCGACGGCCAGCCACCACAGCCGCCGTGGTGCAAGCGGGTGCCCGTTCATGGCCGCGCTCCGAGCATCGCGACGAGTCCAGGCAACGCGAGCACGAGGCCGATCGCGATGATCGCCGTCACCGTTGTGTAGTCGAGCCACAAGCGCGACAGGCGCAGGTCGGTGAATCGCCGCGGGGAGATGAAGCCCGCGCGCAAGCGCAGCAGGTTGCTGACGAGAAAAAGCAGTCCGATGCCGGCATGCAGTGCGATGTAAGCGAGTAGTGCGGCAGCCGTTGCGCCGAGCGCATGCGCGCGCGGATCTGGCGTGACGCCGGAGATCAACGCGACGTCGGCGGCTAGCGCCACCAAAAGTGCGAGTGCGGCAAGCACGATCCAGCCATACGGTTTGCCGCCCGCCGTCGTGGTGCGCAGCGAGCCGCGCGCAGCCGCCGCCGCGACGGCGAGCCCCGCTATCGTGAGGATTACGAGAAAACGGCTCGGCTGCGGCGTCGCGGCAGCGGGCCAGTTTGGCGCGGCGATCCAGAGATAGAACGTACCGAAGATCAGCGAAGTGAACAGGGTGCCGTTCGCGACCAGCGCGCAGACGAGCGCAAGCCACGACGGCGCGCTCGCCACTTCCGTATGCGGCGGCACGCTCACGCCGTGGCCCACCGGCAGCGGACCATAGTCGCGCGGCAGTCCCGCGCGCTGGCCGGCGAAGACGAACATGCCGAACGTCACGAAGGCGAGCCCGGCCGATAGCAGGTAGAACTTGAACAGCATCGCGAGCACCGCGGCGCCCGTTACGAGTGCGGTGAATAGCGGTAGATACGTCGCGTTCGGCAGCACGATCAATTGGTCGGGTTCACCCGACGTCATGTGTACGCCAAGCGTTTCCTGCCAGCCGTTGCGCGTAAAGCCGAGATAGCCTTCACCGCGCGCGAGCGACACGGCAAGCTGGCCCGGGCCGATGCCGTCCGTCTGGGCGCCAACGCGCGGCAGCGAAGCAAACGCGTAGGGCGCGGGCGGGATCTGCATGGCCCATTCGAGCGTCGTCGAATCCCACGGATTGCGCCGCACGCGTCTGCCGAAGCGCAGTTGCACGACGATGTCGATCGCCACCAGCGCGAAGCCGATCGTCATGATGAATCCGCCGACCGAGGAGAGCAGGTTGAGCCAGTTCCAGCCTTCGTCGCCGCTATAGGTGAAGATGCGCCGCGGCATGCCGAGCAGGCCGGTCAGGTGCATCAGGAAGAAGGTCATGTTGAAGCCGATGAAGACGAGCCAGAAGGCGGGCAGCGAAAGCCTGTGCACGGCAGTGCGGCCGGTCAGCAACGGGAGCCAGTAATAGAACGCGGCCAGCATCGGAAAGGCAAGGGCGCCGGCCACCACATAGTGCATATGCGCGACGACGAAATAGGTGTCGTGCGCCTGCCAGTCGAACGGCACGATGGCGAGCATCACGCCGGTCAGGCCGCCCGCCGTAAACACGAAGAAAAAGCCGAAGATGTAAAGCATCGGCACATCCCAGCGCGGCCGGCCGTGCGACAGCGTGGCGAGCCACGCGAAGAACTGGATCGCGGTGGGCACCGCGACGATCGCCGAGCCCGCCGAGAAGAACGCCAGCGCCAGATGCGGAATGCCCACCGTGAACATATGGTGGACCCAGATGCCGAAGCTCAGGAACGCAAGCGCGATGATCGCCACGACAATGGTCCGGTAGCCGACGAGCGGATGCCTCGCGAACACGGGGATGATCGTCGAGAGCACGCCCGCCATCGGCAGGAAGATGATGTAGACGTCCGGGTGGCCGAACAGCCAGAACAGGTGCTGCCAGAGCAGCGGATCGCCGCCGCGGCGCGGGTCGAAGAACGGCAGCCCGAACGCGCGCTCGACCTCGAGCATGATCGAGCCGAGGATCAACGGCGGAAAGGCCACGATCATCATCATGGCCGTCACGAGGATGTACCACGCGAAGATCGGCATGCGGTCCAGCGACATGCCCGGCGCGCGCATCTTGAGGATCGAGACGACGATCTCCATCGCGAGCGAGAGCGCCGATATTTCGACGAAGGTCACGCCGAGCAGCCAGACATCGGCGTTGATCCCCGGCGTATACACGTTGGAACTGAGTGGCGTGTACATGAACCAGCCGCCGTCGGGGGCGACGTGCATGATGAGCGCCACGGTCAGGATCGTGCCGCCGAACAGGTAGCACCAGTAGCCGTAGGCCGTGAGCCGCGGAAAGGCGAAGTCGCGTGTGCCGAGAATCTTTGGCGTGATGTAGACCGCGAAACTTTCCACCATGGGAATCGCGAACAGGAACAGCATCATCGAGCCATGCATCGTGAAGACCTGGTTGTAGGTCTCCGCGTCCATGAAGGCGGCATGCGGGCTCGCGAGCTGCACGCGCGTCAGCATGCCGAGGACACCCGCGATCGCGAAGAACACGAACGAGGTGATCATCATGCGCATGCCGATCACGGTGTGGTTCACGGAGGAGAGTCGCTGGACACCCGGGCCCGTGGCCCATATCGCGGCAAGCTGGCGGTGCAGCCGCAGCGCGTTCATGCCGTGTGACTCAGGCTCGACCGGCACGCTCATTTCTTCACCTCCCCGCTGGCGGCCGCTTCTTTGAGGGCGGCGGAATAGTCTTCGGGACGATCGACGATCACCGCGAAGTGCATGCCCGCATGGCCGAGACCGCAGAACTGGTTGCACAGGCCTTCGTACTGGCCGGGCTGATCGGCCTCGACGCGCAGGCGCGTTTCATGCCCGGGGATCGCGTCGATCTTGCCGGCAAGGCGCGGAATCCAGAACGCATGCACGACGTCTTCGCTCGTGACGACGATGTCGACGGGCGTGCCAGCGGGCAGGTGCAGCACGTTCTTCGTTTCGAGGCCGCCCGCATCGGGATAACGGAAGGTCCAGCTCCATTGCTGCGCAATGGCCTCGATGCGCGGCGCGGTGCGGCCCGGCAGCGGCAGCAGCCGTTCGCCGGCATGGAGCGCATAGCCGATGAGGGGAATCAGGATCACGGCCGGCAGCACGAGGCCGCCCAGCACGATCCAGCGCGCGGGCGACACCCCCGAGCCCCAGCCCGGTCGCCGGATGACGAGGAAGAACAGCGCGAGCACGAGTGCGAACAGCACGGCCGCGCCCACCAGCATGACCCACCACAGCCCGGCAATCGACGCGGCGGCAGGCCCGGACGGCGAGAGCGTCGAGAGCGGACCGGCGCAGGCGGACAACGCGGCGACCAATCCGGCTTGGACGAGCACACGCAAGACACTATGATGGCTTGAGGTATCACGCCTTCGTCGCAGGGGGGATTGACCATGGCAAAGAAAGAAGATTCCGGATCTCAAGGCCACAGCGAAGTGATGCTCGAGTTGTTGCGGCTCGATGCAGGCTCGGTCGTCGCGCTCGTCGGTCACCCGATTCACGTGATGATGGTGCACTTCCCGATTGCATTCGTGGTCGCCACACTGGGCGTCGATGTTATCTACTGGTGGTCGGGCGATCCGTTCTGGGTGAGGGCGGGACTGTGGGCAGCCGGCTTTGCGTTCTGGAGCGGCGTGGGAGCCAGCCTTGCCGGTACGGCCGAGCTGCTGCTCGTGCGCGGCATCCGCTTGCGGGAGGCCAGCTGGTCGCATGCCGTGGCCGCCATGACGCTCCTCGCGATCGCGGGCGCCAACTGGGGCTTGCGCCTTCTCTATCCCGCAGAGGTGCTGCCGCATGGGCTCGCGCTGTCGGTCCTCGCCACGGTGATGACGGGCTTCGCCGGCTGGCATGGAGGCAAGCTCGTGTTCGATCATGGCGTTGGCATTCTGGTTTCCCCGAAGGACTGATGCAGCCAGCGGGAGAGCCCGCCGGGCTCGAACAGGTGCGGGGCGAACGTGCTAGAGGGGATGTGCGGCTTGGCGAGTACGACCCAGATGATCGCGACGATAACAAACACATAAGCGGTTGCGAGAGCAATCGACGCAAGGCGGCTCAAGTGCCCCTCGGGCAGGAAAAGATGGTGGAGCACGAGCCCGGCCAGGACATGCAGCATCGCCATGATGCCGACGAACACCATCTTCACCGTGAACCATTCAACGAACGTGGCCTGCAGAAAGATCAGTGCCGTGCCGCTTGCAATGGCGACGAAGGCGGCGGGTGAGGTCAGTTCGACATAAACGAGCCTCGTGATGCGGTGCAACCGATCGAGTTCCGGCCCGACCGGGAGCGTGCGCCGCTGCCAGAACAGGAACGGCAGCACGATGAGGCCGCCCGACCAGATCGCGATCGCGGCAAGATGGATGAACTTCAGGACGGTCGTCACAGTGCGGGCTCCCCGGCGCGCAGCGAGGACCATGCGATCCAGAGTCCAGCGGCGAGATAAGGGATCATCGCGAGCACCCACATCAATAGTCCGGCCAGTTGCTGATCGGCGAGCGGCGTGAGTCCCCACGCGGCCGTGCTGGCGAAATGCACCACGTAGAGCGGACGAGGAGAAAAGACGATCAGGGCGCCGAGCAGGCCCATCTGCCCGATCGTCGTGACCAGCGCCATCAATGCGACGCCGGTCTGGACTTGCGGAGAGAATATGCTGCGCCACATCAACCATGCACTCCCAAGCAGTGTGGCTTGCATCAACCAGTAGGCGGGCACGGTGGCGAGGCCCCACGTATAAAGCCCCGGTGCATGCCAGAGCCAGACGATGACGGCATGTGCGGCGACCACCGGCACGAGAGGAGGCGAGGGAATGCGCCGCAGCGGAAAGGCTCGTGCCAGCAAGGGCGCGACGGCGGCGATGAGGAGGATGTGGTGCGTGACTCGCGCCGAGAACAACGCTGACGACAGCGCGCAAAGCGGCGAGACGAATACGACGACCATGAGCGCGAGCGCGAGCCAGGCGGCGCGTGCATCGGCGCTGCGCCCGCGGGCAATGACACATGCCAGAGCCGCAAGCGCGGTGAGCAACAACGGATCGGTGTTCCAGCGCAGCCACAGATCTTCAGGAGTGCCTGCGGGGCCGCAGTAGGCGATCAGTGAAGCTGGCATGACACGCTGCCCTCCGGATCTGAATCGTACTGTAATGTACGTCTAGCCGTTGGTGTGACAAGACCTGCGAGGATGCTCACGATAGTAGCAGACGAAGGCTTCGTCAGCTTCGCCGCGCGGACATTGTCACGTTAGTCCATGCTGTTCCGATGTCGCGAGTAGCGTATGCCGGGGATATTCGGTGCAGGCTGCCCATCGTATGAAGGCCATTCGACGCATGCCGGGCGTGCATCCATTGAAGCTCGTTGATTCTGCTAGCCAGGTTCACAGCATTTGCCAGGCGAACTCATCGATGTCCTAAGTAGAGCGTGCCGTGCTCGGCATCGAACTTCATGCTTTATTTAACATAATGCAAATTAGCGAAGTTTTTGATGTGGGTCCCAAGTAGAAATGTCGTGTTCTGGCTATTTAGATGGAATGGTCGCCTCCAGCCTTAGCGGGCCATCCGACGCTACAAACTCGCGTCCAGAGCGTGCAACATTGCTGGCTCGGCAGATCCTGCCGCCAAGAAGAACCAGATGGAACCCACGACCATTGCCATCGACCTGGCAAGCGCGTTTTCCAGATTCACTATGTCGAGCCTAAGACCGGCACGATTCACAGCAAGGCGCTCAAACGCGCCCAGCTCGTACCGTTCTCGCCAACCGGCCGGCGAGCCGTGTCGTCATGGAAGCCTGCGGCAGCGCCCATCACTGGGCCCGGGTTCTGGCGCGGCTTTGCGCGAAGTCAACCGGTTCAAGGTCATCCAGGCGGTGACCGAGGCACGGCTCAAGCCTGGCCAGGCGGGCGCTTACGATCATCTACCGTGCGTGGCAGCGCTCGAATACCAGGATTT
>NZ_CAJMYY010000030.1:0-109591 GCF_905220185.1 Paraburkholderia sp. J11-2
CTGACATCGAACTGCGAAGGGGGCGAATCTTAGCGCCCCCGACGGCGCCGCGCAAGGGGTGGCGAAAAATAATTCCGACCGCCGCTCGCAGCGGTCGAATCCCGCCGCGTCGTTACTTGTTCTTGAACGCGGGCTTGCGCTTTTCGACAAATGCCGCCATCCCTTCTTTTTGATCTTCCGTTGCGAAGAGCGAATGAAACAGGCGACGCTCGAAATGCACGCCCTCTGCGAGCGTGGTTTCGTAGGCGCGGTTGACCGACTCCTTCGCCATCATGACGGCGGGCAGGGAGAATTCGCAGATGGTCGCCGCGGCCGCGAGCGTTTCATTCAGCAAATCCGCAGCCGGAATGACTCGAGATACAAGCCCGGCACGCTCCGCCTCTTCCGCACCCATCATCCGCGCGGTCAGGCACAGATCCATTGCCTTGGCTTTCGATACCGCGCGCGGCAGACGCTGCGTACCACCCGCCCCAGGAATCACGCCCAACTTGATCTCGGGCTGACCGAACTTCGCCGTATCGGCGGCGAAGATCATGTCGCACATCATGGCCAGCTCACAGCCGCCACCTAGCGCGAAGCCGGCAACCGCCGCAATGATCGGCTTGCGAATCGAGCGGATCGTCTCCCAGTTGCGCGTGATGTAGTCGCCTTTGTACACATCCATGAAGGTGTAGGTCGCCATCATCCCGATGTCCGCGCCGGCCGCAAACGCCTTTTCGCTACCCGTGATGACGATCGCACCCACGCCCTCATCGGCGTCGAACGCCTTGAGCGCTGCGCCCAGTTCGTCCATGAGCGCATCGTTAAGCGCATTGAGCGCCTTTGGCCGGTTCAGCGTGACCAGACCGACCTTGCCGCGCGTCTCGACCAGGATGTTTTCGTACCCCATAGCTCCTCCTTTCATCTAAAGAAAGTCCCCAAAAAAATTTTTTACGCCGAACTTTGACTAATGCTAACATTGCCCAACCAACCGGTCGGTCAATTAATTGATGCGGGCCCTGTCCACCCTCTCTACCAACGTTGAGCCATGACACATTCGCTGTTCGCCAAGCATGAGGGCGCGCTTCAAAAAGCGCTTGCCGCCATTGAGACCCGTGGCTACTGGAGCCCGTTCGCCGAAATGCCTAGCCCCAAAGTGTACGGGGAAACCGCTAGCGCAGATGGCGAAGCCGCGTTCAAGGCCCACCTGAATCGCGCCTTCGTACTCGACCAGCCGTCGACCGGCGAAACTGTCGGCAGCGAGGCCTCGCCGTTCGGTTTCGCGCTCGGCGCGCGCTATCCGAAATCGACGCCTGATCAGTTGATCGAAGCCGCCCAGAACGCCCAGCGCAACTGGCGTGCAGCGGGCCCGCAAGCATGGGCTGGCGTGAGCCTCGAAATTCTCGAGCGCCTTAACCGCGCAAGCTTCGAGATCGCCTTCAGCGTGATGCACACGACCGGCCAGGCGTTCATGATGGCGTTCCAGGCCGGCGGCCCGCACGCTCAGGACCGGGCGCTCGAAGCCGTCGCTTACGCATACGACCAGTTGCGCCGCATTCCCGCCGACGCGCACTGGGAAAAGCCGCAGGGCAAGAACCCGCCGCTCGCGATGCAAAAGCGCTTCACCATCGTGCCGCGTGGCACCGGCCTCGTGCTTGGCTGCTGCACGTTTCCGACCTGGAACGGCTACCCCGGCCTCTTTGCCGATCTCGCGACCGGCAACACCGTTATCGTCAAGCCGCACCCGGGCGCGATCCTGCCGCTCGCGATCACCGTGCGCATTGCGCGTGACGTCCTGCGTGAAGCCGGCTTCGATCCGAACATCGTGACCCTGCTCGCCACCGATCCCAACGACGGCGCGCTCGTGCAAGCGCTCGCGCTGCGCCCCGAGATCAAGCTGATCGACTTCACGGGCAGCACGCAAAACGGCGACTGGCTCGAGCGCAATGCGCACCAGGCGCAGGTCTACACAGAAAAGGCCGGCGTGAACCAGATCGTGATCGACTCCGTGGATGACCTGAAGGCCGCCGCCCGCAACATTGCCTTCTCGCTCTCGCTTTACTCGGGCCAGATGTGCACGGCTCCGCAGAACATCTATGTGCCGCGTGACGGCATCCGCACTGCTGAAGGCCAGGTGAGCTTCGAGGCCGTCGCTCAGGCAATTGCCGGCGCCGTGCAGAAGTTCGTGTCCGACCCGGCGCGCGCCGTCGAAGTGCTCGGCGCGATCCAGAATGAAGGTGTGACCGCTCGCATCGACGAGGCCCGCAAGCTCGGCACCGTGCTCGCCGACAGCCAAACGCTGGAACACCCGCAGTTCACCGGCGCTCGTGTACGCACACCGCTCGTGCTTTCGCTCGACGCAGCCCGCGACGCCGCCCAGTTCACACGCGAGTGGTTCGGCCCGATCTCGTTCGTGATCGCCACGGATTCGACCGCCCAGTCGCTCAAGCTGGCCGGCGAGACCGCTCGCGACCACGGCGCGCTCACGCTCTCCGTCTACAGCACGGACGACGCCGTGATCGAAGCGGCTCACGAAGCCGCCGTCACCGGCGGCGTGGCGCTCTCGATCAACCTGACGGGCGGCGTGTTCGTGAACCAGTCGGCTGCGTTCTCGGACTTCCACGGCACCGGCGCGAACCCCGCGGCGAACGCCGCACTCGCCGACGCCGCCTTCGTGGCGAACCGCTTCCGTGTGGTTCAGAGCCGCGTTCATGTTGAACCGAAAGCGGCCCCCGCGGTAGCCAGCTGAACGGTCTATGCCGTTCAGCCGAATAGCGCCCGCTTGCCCATCCCTCTAGCATGCAAGGCGTGAGTGCACTTCTGCGCTCGCGCCCCAGGAACCCGAGATGACCGAAGCCTATATCTGCGACGCGATTCGCACCCCGTTCGGCCGCTACGGCGGCGCCCTCAAAGACGTGCGCGCGGACGACCTCGCCGCCGTGCCCATCCGCGCACTCGTGGAGCGCAATCCCGGCGTGGACTGGAACGCGCTCGACGACGTGCTCTACGGCTGTGCCAACCAGGCCGGCGAGGACAATCGCAACGTCGCGCGCATGGCCGCGCTGCTCGCGGGCCTGCCCACCGACGCTCCGGGCGGCACGCTCAACCGCCTGTGCGGCTCGGGCCTCGACGCCGTGGGCAGTGCCGCACGCGCGATCAAGGCGGGCGAAGCGCGCCTCATGATCGCGGGCGGCGTGGAAAGCATGACGCGCGCGCCGTTCGTCATGGGCAAGGCTGCTTCGGCGTTCTCGCGTGAAGCGGCCATCTATGACACGACCATTGGCTGGCGCTTCGTCAACAAGCTGATGAAGCAACAGTACGGTGTCGATTCAATGCCGGAAACAGCGGAAAACGTCGCCGAGGAATTCAAGATCAATCGCGCCGATCAGGACGCGTTCGCGCTGCGCAGCCAGCAAAAAGCAGCGCGCGCGCAGAAGGACGGCACGCTCGCGCAGGAAATCGTAGCGGTCGAGATTGCGCAAAAGAAGGGTGACCCAGTTCGCGTGACGCTCGACGAACACCCGCGCGAGACTTCGCTCGAATCGCTCGCCAAACTCAAGGGCGTCGTGAAGCCGGACGGCACCGTCACGGCGGGCAACGCCTCGGGCGTCAACGACGGCGCCTGCGCCCTGCTGCTCGCCAATGAGGAAGCCGCAAAGCAATATGGCCTGCGTCGCCGCGCGCGCGTACTTGGCATGGCGACCGCTGGCGTCGCGCCGCGCATCATGGGCATCGGCCCCGCGCCCGCTACGCAAAAGCTGCTCAAGCAACTCGGCATGACGCTGGACCAGTTCGATGTGATCGAGCTCAATGAAGCATTCGCCTCGCAAGGTCTCGCCGTGCTGCGCGCACTCGGCATTGCCGACGACGATCCGCGCGTGAACCCGAATGGGGGCGCGATTGCACTGGGCCACCCGCTCGGCGCCTCGGGCGCACGGCTCGTTACAACGGCGCTCCATCAGCTGGAGCGCACGAATGGACGTTTCGCGCTTTGCACGATGTGCATCGGCGTCGGCCAGGGCATTGCCCTCGCGATCGAACGCATCGAGGCGTAACACGCGCAGTATCGACCGGCCGCCGGGCGATGCATTCGGCGGTCTCAGGCAGCAAACTGCTTTGCATTGAGCGGGACTCGGCGCTTAAGCGCCAGGCCCCGCCGACAGGAGACAACCGATGCCCTACGATGCGATCCGCGTCGAAATCGACGCATCCACCCGCGTGGCCACCATCACGCTCAACCGCCCCGACAAGCTCAACAGCTTCACGCGTGTCATGCACGCAGAGCTTGCCGCAGCACTCGACGAAGTCGTCGCAGCCGGCGCGCGCGCCCTTGTGCTGACAGGCGCGGGCCGCGGCTTCTGCGCGGGCCAGGATCTCGCCGATCTCGACTTCACACCGGGAGCGATGACCGACCTGGGCGACCTCATCGACGAGCATTTCAATCCGCTGATCAAGCGGCTGCAAGCGCTGCCGATGCCCGTGATCGCCGCTGTCAACGGCACCGCCGCCGGCGCTGGCGCAAATCTCGCCCTCGCCTGCGACCTCGTGCTCGCCGCACGCTCTGCCAGCTTCATCCAGGCGTTCGTGAAGATCGGCCTCGTGCCCGATTCCGGCGGCACGTGGTTCCTGCCCAAGCGCGTGGGCATGGCACGCGCACTCGGGCTCGCCATGACCGGCGAAAAACTCGGCGCGGAAAAGGCGGAGAGCTGGGGCCTCGTCTGGCAAGTGACCGACGATGCGGAACTCGCGCAAACGGCCGGCGCGCTCGCCGCACGCCTCGCGCAGCAACCTACGCGCGCCATCGTCGCCACGCGCGAAGCGCTGCGCGCATCGGCCACGAACACGCTCGACCAGCAACTCGATCTCGAACGCGATCTGCAGCGCGAACTCGGCGCGTCGTACGACTACGCGGAAGGCGTCCAGGCCTTCATCGAAAAACGCGCACCGCATTTCGAGGGCCGCTGAGATGTCCACGCAAGTCTCGCAACGGCCTGAGCACGACATGTCGCCCGACGAACTCGCCCGCGCGGCCGCGCTAGCGATGTACGAATCCGACGGCTGCACCCGCGCGCTCGGCATGGAACTCCTCGAAGTGCGCGCCGGTTACGCGCGCCTGCGCATGGCCGTGCGGCCCGAGTTCCTGAACGGCCATCAGACCTGCCACGGCGGGATGATTTTCTCGCTCGCGGATTCGGCGTTCGCCTTCGCGTGCAATTCATACAACATCAACACCGTAGCGGCCGGCTGCTCGATCGAGTTCCTGCGTCCCGTCCTGCGCGACGAGGTGTTGACCGCCGAAGCCGTCGAACAGGTGCTATCGGGACGTAACGGGGTCTACGACATCCGCGTGACGAACCGGGCAGGCGAAACCGTCGCGCTTTTCCGAGGCAAGTCCGCGCAGATTCGCGGCAATGTCATTCCAGTCGCAACGTGAAGCGGGTTTCCCCTTCTCGATTCCCTACGCGTCACGAGTAAAGTTCTTAAGATCCAGGAGACACCCATGAGTACCACGCTGCCGCTCGAATCCATCGAAAAGGCGAGCCGCGACGAGCTTGCTGCCCTGCAGCTCGAGCGCCTGAAATGGTCCCTGAACCATGCTTACGAGAATTCGCCGGTCTATCGCCGCAAATTCGACGAAGCAGGCGTGCATCCGTCGCAGGTGCAGTCGCTCGCCGATCTCGCGCGCTTCCCGTTCACCACGAAGAAGGATTTGCGCGATAACTACCCCTTCGGCATGTTCGCCGTGCCGCAAGACCAGATTTCGCGTATCCATGCGTCCTCGGGTACGACGGGCAAGCCCACCGTGGTTGCCTACACGGCGCGCGACATCGACACCTGGGCGAATCTCGTCGCGCGTTCGGTGCGCGCAGCGGGCGCACGGCGCGGCGATAAGGTACACATCAGCTACGGCTACGGACTCTTTACGGGTGGCCTTGGCGCGCACTACGGTGCCGAACGCGCGGGCCTCACGGTCATTCCGTTCGGTGGCGGTCAGACCGAGAAGCAAGTTCAGCTGATCCAGGACTTCCGTCCCGACATCATCATGGTCACGCCGAGCTATATGCTCGCGATCGCCGACGAAATGGAGCGCCAGGGCATCGATCCGCGCACCAGTTCGCTGCGCATCGGCATCTTCGGCGCGGAGCCGTGGACCAACGACATGCGCCGGGCGATCGAAGAACGCATGGGCATCACGGCGGTCGACATCTACGGTCTTTCGGAAGTGATGGGCCCGGGCGTTGCCTCGGAATGTGCGGAAACCAAGGACGGCCCGACGATCTGGGAAGACCACTTCTATCCCGAGATCATCAACCCGGAAACAGGCGAAGTGCTGCCTGACGGCGAATTCGGCGAACTCGTCTTCACCTCGCTCACCAAGGAAGCGCTGCCTATCATCCGTTACCGCACGCGTGACCTCACACGTCTGTTGCCGGGTACGGCGCGCACCATGCGCCGCATGGAGAAGATCACGGGCCGCTCTGACGACATGCTGATCATCCGCGGCGTGAACGTGTTCCCCACGCAGATCGAGGAACTGCTGCTCAAGCAGCCGGCGCTCGCGCCGCACTATCAGATCGTCCTGACGAAGGAAGGTCCGATGGACGTGATGGCGCTCAACTGCGAACCATGTCCGGAAACCGCGCCCGATTACGGCGCGCTCGACGCGGCAAGCAAGGCGCTCGCTTACGACATCAAGGCGCTGATCGGCGTGACGTGCAAGGTGAACGTGCTGGAGGTCAACGGCATCGAACGTTCGGTCGGCAAGGCGAAGCGCGTGATCGACAAGCGGCCGAAGTGAGCGCGGTTCGCAACGCGTAGCAAAAGAAAAAGCCGGCTGCCGCCGGCTTTTTCGCTTCACGCTACGTGCGCGCTGAAAACGCTGCGGCACTCACGAGTTCGGGAACAGTAGCCACATTCGGCCGCCCTGCTTCATCTTGCCGGCCAGATCGCCGGCGTCGTCGCCAAGACCCCAGAAGTAGTCGGCGCGCACGCCGCCCTTGATTGCCGAGCCCGTATCTTGCGCGAACACGAGCCGGTTGAGCGGCGTGTTCGTGAGTGGCCGCGTGGTCTGCAGAAACACCGGCGTGCCAAGCGGAATCGAAGACGGATCGACGGCAATCGAGCGTTCCGGCGTGAGCGGCACGCCGAGCGCACCGATCGGGCCATCCGACCCACCCTGCGCGTCGCCCTCGGAGCCGCCCATTTCGCGGAAAAACACGAAGCGCGGATTGGTGTCGAGGAGCGCGTCCACGCGCGTGGGGTTCGCGCGCGCCCACGCCTTGATGCCCTGCATGGTCGCCTGCGCGGGCGTGAGTTCACCGCGGTCGAGCAGCCAGCGCCCAATCGACTTGTACGGCTGGTTGTTGGTGCCGCCAAAACCCACGCGCATCACGCTGCCGTCTTCCATCACGACGCGCCCCGAGCCCTGCACCTGCAGGAAGAACGCTTCGATCGGATCGTCGACCCACACGAGCTCGTTGCCGTTGAGCACGCCCGAGCGTTCGAGTTGCGCGCGCGCCGGCATCGCGGCGCCCGGACGATAGGCGGACGGCCAGCGATACAGCGCGGTCTGGTAGATGCCGTGACGCGTGCGCGAACCATGCAGCAGCGGCTCGTAGTAGCCGGTCACGAGGCCGTCTAGCGTGCCGTCGGTGTTGGCGAACTGATAGGGGGTGAAATACGTTTCGAAGAATGCCCGAGCGCTCGATGCATCGAGGTCGTCGAGTTGCGAGGCGGCCGAGCACGCGCGCTGCCAGCGGGGATCGCGCGCGAGGCGCGTGCAGTTCGCGCGCAGCGCCGCGGTCACGCCGATCAGCGAGTCGTCCTGCCAGCCCGGCACCTGCTGCCACGCGACCGCCGTGAGACGCTGCGCGGCGAGTTGTGACGGCAGCGTGGGCGCACCCTTGGGCGGGGCGTTACGCACGTAGCTCGGGCCACCGCATGCGGCAAGCAAGGCCGCCAGCGAAACGGCACCCAACCAGCCGCCTAACCGGCCACCCAATCGGACCACCCCGCGCCGAAGCGCTGACCCCGCGCGATATTCCGCCTTTGTGAATCCCGGCATCACCGGGTCATTACGACCTGAATCGACGTCAAAATCACGCCTACAATACTGGCTCTCGATGGATGCCGCCATGTCAGAACTGCTCGACGAATACCCGATGCTCATGTTTGGTCTGGAAGCGCTCCTTGCGCTGTTCCTGCTGATTTTCATCGTTGTGTGGACCGCGTCGGGCAGGAAGAAACAAGCCTCGCGCGACGACCGGCGTCAGGACTAGCAGACCCCGAATTCGCGCTGCGGTTCAATGCAGCGTGCGCGGCATGCGCAACACGAACTCGGGCACGGGCGCCTCGAAACGCTCGGCGTCCTCGGCCACACAGAAGTACTCGCCGCGCATGGTGCCCACCGGGGTCGCGATCACGGCCCAGCTCGTGTACTCGAACTGCTCGCCCGGTTTCAAGAGCGGCTGATGGCCGACCACGCCGAGCCCCTTCACTTCCTGCACCTGATTTTCGCTGTCGGTGATCACCCAGTGGCGTGCAATGAGCTGGGCGCTCACCTGACCGGTATTGCGAATGGTCAACGTGTACGCGAAGGCATATTGCCGGCGCTCCGGGTCCGATTCTTCGGGCAGGTAGCGCACCTGCGACGTCACGCTGAATTCGTACTGGCTCATCCTTGTTCCATTCGCCCGGGTGCGGCTGAGTGCGTTGACTGAGACGCCCGCGCAGCAAGGCGCTCGCGAGCGCGCCGCGAGGCGCGGCACATGGTTTGGCATTCTGCTTGATGCAACGGGCACCCGCAACCCGGCGCAGCCCGTGGCGGCCGCCGCGAACGGCTCTCCTACTGACGGTAAAATACGGTTTTTCCGACAGTTTTTCGATGGCCGCCATGACGCAATTCCGCATCGCCCCCAGCATTCTCTCCGCCGACTTCGCGCGTCTTGGCGAGGAAGTCCGCAATGTCGTCGCCGCCGGCGCCGACTGGATCCACTTCGACGTGATGGACAACCATTACGTGCCGAACCTCACTATCGGCCCGCTGGTGTGCGAGGCGATTCGCCCGCACGTGAACGTACCTATCGACGTGCATCTGATGGTGCGCCCGGTCGATCGCATCGTGCCCGACTTCGCCAAGGCCGGCGCGAACCTCATCAGCTTCCACCCGGAAGGCTCGGACCATATCGACCGCACGCTCTCGCTGATCCGCGACCACGGCTGCAAGGCGGGCCTCGTGTTCAACCCGGCCACGCCGCTGAACTATCTCGACCACGTGATGGACAAGGTCGACCTCGTGCTCATCATGTCGGTGAATCCTGGCTTCGGCGGCCAGTCGTTCATTCCGGAGGCGCTCAACAAGCTGCGTGAGGCCCGCGCGAAGATCGACGCCTACACGGCGCGCACGGGCCGCGAAATCCACCTCGAAGTGGACGGCGGCGTGAAGGTGGACAACATCGCCGAAATCGCGGCGGCAGGCGCAGACACCTTCGTGGCGGGCTCGGCGATCTTCGGCAAGCCGGACTACAAGGCCGTGATCGATCAGATGCGCGCGCAGCTCGCAAGCGTTGCCAACGCCGCAACCGCGAAATGAACGCCCCTGTCCGATTCACCGCGCCGCGCATCGAAGCGGCGCTGATCGACCTGGACGGCACGATGGTCGACACCGCCGACGACTTCGCCGCCGGCCTGAACGGCATGCTCGCGCAGCTCGACGCCGAGGAAACCACGCGCGAGGAAGTGATGGGCTACGTGGGCAAGGGCTCGGAGCACCTGATCCGCAGCGTGCTTGCGCCGCGCTTTGCGGCGGACAACGTGGAGGCACGCTTCGACGAAGCGCTCGCGCTCTACCAGGACGAGTACGCGAAGATCAACGGCCGCCATACGCATCTGTACCCGGAAGTCGTTGCGGGCCTCGCTGCGCTGCGCGACCAGGGCATCAAGCTCGCGTGCGTGACCAACAAGCCGCACCGCTTCGCCGTTGAGCTTTTGCAGCAATACGGCCTCGCGGCGTACTTCGAAGTGGTGATCGGCGGCGACAGCCTGGCGAAGAAAAAGCCGGACCCGCTGCCGATGCTCACGGCGTGCGAGCGCCTGGGCGTTGCGCCCGCAGCGGCGGTGGCGATCGGCGATTCGGAGAACGATGCGATTGCTGGCCGCGCGGCCGGTATGGCCACGCTCACGGTGCCCTACGGCTACAACCACGGCCAACCTGTACAAAAAATTGAATCGGATGGTATAGTTGCCTCGCTGCTCGACGCCGCCAAGGCGGTCGCAGCGCACAATGATCTGACTTAAGTTCTCAACTGAACGTCAACTATCCTCATGTTTCTGAATAAAAAACGGAGTCTGAGCACGATCGACCGGGGAGCCTGGCCCTGGCGTCGCTGGTCGCGCTAACCTCACCCGAGGTTCGCTGAAGTTGCGTATTCGTTCGTCTTCAGCACCGTTTTTTACTTCGCTGCGCACTCGCGCGTGTCTCGACTCTAAACTGTTGCAGTAACCCGTCGGCTGGTCTCGCCGTTGGCTTTCGTGGTCCTTGCGTATTGTTTCGCCGTTCGTGGCGAAGTGCGCGAGGCGCGAGCGGCTACGCCTCACCTTCCGTCGATGTACTGCACGCCGGCCCGGCAGGCGCTTTAATGCGCTTATCGGGCAGCACGAGCGAGCGCCAGCGGCCATCTAGCACTCAAAAACAAACGCCTCGCGCTCACCGCGCGCCCCGTTTTGAGCCGCACTGGGCCCGCACCCGCCGCGACCGGCAGCACGAACAGGATCGGAACATGACCGAACTCGAATTTCAGTCCCTCGCCAACGAGGGCTACAACCGCATCCCGCTGATCGCCGAAGCGCTCGCCGATCTCGAAACGCCGCTTTCGCTGTACCTCAAGCTCGCGCAACCCGAGCGCGGCGGCGCCAACTCTTTCCTGCTGGAGTCCGTGGTGGGCGGCGAGCGCTTTGGGCGCTACTCGTTCATCGGCCTGCCCGCGCGCTCGCTGATCCGTACGCGCAACGGCGTTTCGGAAGTCGTGCGCGACGGCCAGGTGATCGAGACGCATCACGAAGATCCGCTCGAATTCATCGCGAAGTACCAGGCGCGCTTCAAGGTCGCGCAGCGTCCGGGCTTGCCGCGCTTCTGCGGCGGCCTCGCGGGCTACTTCGGCTACGACGCGGTGCGCTACATCGAGAAAAAGCTCGCCGACACCTGCCCGACCGACGACCTCGGCCTGCCCGACATCCAGTTGCTGCTGACCGAAGAAGTCGCCGTGATCGACAATCTCGCGGGCAAGCTCTACCTGATCGTCTACGCCGACCCGCAAACGCCCGAGGCCTACACCAAGGCCAAGCATCGCCTGCGCGAACTCAAGCAGCGCCTGCGCACCACGGTGCAGCCGCCCGTGACGAGCGCGAGCGTGCGCACCGAAACGTTCCGCGAGTTCAAGAAGGACGACTACCTCGCCGCCGTGCGCAAGGCGAAGGAATACATCGCGGCGGGCGAACTGATGCAGGTTCAGGTGGGCCAGCGCCTCACGAAGCCGTATCGCGACAATCCGCTTTCGCTCTACCGCGCGCTGCGTTCGCTGAACCCGTCGCCGTACATGTACTACTACAACTTCGGCGAATTCCACGTGGTGGGCGCGTCGCCGGAAATTCTCGTGCGCCAGGAAAAGCGCGGCGAGGACCGCATCGTGACGATCCGGCCGCTCGCCGGCACTCGCCCGCGCGGCAACACGCCCGAGCGCGACGCCGAACTCGCGACCGAATTGCTCAATGACCCGAAGGAAATCGCCGAGCACGTCATGCTGATCGACCTCGCGCGCAACGACGTGGGCCGCATCGCCGAAATCGGCTCGGTGAGCGTGACCGACAAGATGATCATCGAAAAGTACTCGCACGTGCAGCACATCGTGAGTTCGGTGGAGGGCAAGCTCAAGCCCGGCATGAACAACTTCGACGTGCTGCGCGCCACCTTCCCGGCCGGCACGCTCTCGGGTGCGCCGAAGGTGCGCGCGATGGAACTCATCGACGAACTCGAACCGGTGAAGCGCGGCCTGTACGGTGGTGCCGTGGGCTATCTCTCGTTCAACGGCGAAATGGACCTCGCGATCGCGATCCGCACCGGCCTCATCCACAACGGCAATCTGTATGTGCAGGCCGCCGCGGGCGTGGTTGCGGATTCGGTGCCCGAGTCCGAATGGCAGGAAACCGAGAATAAGGCGCGCGCCGTGCTGCGCGCCGCCGAGCAGGTGCAGGACGGCCTCGACAGCGACTTCTGAGCGGAGAAAAGACCATGTTGCTCATGATCGACAACTACGATTCGTTTACCTACAACATCGTCCAGTACTTCGGCGAGCTCGGCGAAGACGTTCATACGTACCGTAACGACGAAATCACCATCGACGAAATCGCGAAGCTCAATCCTGCTCGCATCTGCCTCTCGCCGGGACCGAGCAACCCGCAGCACGCGGGCATCACGCTCGACGTGCTGCGCGAATTCGCGGGCAAGACGCCGATTCTCGGCGTGTGCCTCGGTCATCAGGCGATTGGCGAAGCGTTCGGCGGCCGTGTGGTGCGCGCGAAGACCATCATGCACGGCAAGGTGAGCCAGATCGAAACCGACTGCAAAGGCGTGTTCGCCGACCTGCCGAAGCACTTCAACGTCACGCGCTACCACTCGCTCGCCATCGAGCGCGAATCGCTGCCCGACTGCCTGGAAGTATCGGCGTGGACCGACGACGGCGAAATCATGGGCGTGCGTCACCGCGAACTTGCAGTGGAAGGCGTGCAGTTCCATCCGGAGTCGATTCTCTCGGAGCACGGCCACGCGCTGTTCGAGAACTTCCTGAAGCAAACCAAGAGCGCCTAACCCGGAGGCCACCCACATGATTACCCCGCAGGAAGCGCTCCAACGCACGATCGAGCATCGCGAGATTTTTCACGACGAGATGCTCCATCTCATGCGCCTCATCATGCGCGGCGAGCTTTCGCCCGTGCTTTCGGCCGCCATCATCACCGGCCTGCGCGTGAAGAAGGAAACGATCGGCGAGATCACCGCCGCCGCGACGGTGATGCGCGAGTTCGCGAATCACGTCGAGGTGAAGGACAACTCGAACTTCATCGACATCGTCGGCACGGGCGGCGATGGTTCGCACACCTTTAATATCTCCACGGCTTCGATGTTCGTCGTCGCCGCGGCGGGTGCAAAAGTCGCCAAGCACGGCAATCGTGGCGTATCGAGCAAGTCGGGCAGCGCGGATGTACTCGAGGCGCTCGGCGTGAACATCGACCTGCAGCCGGATCAGGTGGCCGCATCGATCGCCGAAACGGGCATGGGCTTCATGTTCGCGCCCAATCATCATCCCGCGATGAAGAACATCGCCGCCGTGCGCCGCGAGCTTGGCGTGCGCACGATCTTCAACATCCTCGGGCCGCTCACGAATCCGGCCGGCGCGCCGAATCAGCTGATGGGCGTGTTTCACCCGGACCTCGTCGGCATTCAGGTGCGCGTGATGGAGCGTCTGGGCGCCAAGCACGTGTGCGTCGTGTACGGCAAGGACGGCATGGACGAGGTGTCGCTCGGTGCGGCCACGCTCGTGGGCGAGTTGAAGGACGGCCAGATTCGCGAGTACGAGATCCACCCCGAAGACTTCGGCATGCAGATGGTCTCGAACCGTTCGCTCAAGGTCGAAAACGCCGACGAATCGAAAGCGATGCTGCTCGGCGCGCTCTCGAACGAAGCGGGCACCGCGCGCGAGATCGTCGCGTTGAACGCGGGCACGGCGCTCTACTCGGCGAACGTGGCCGACTCGATCGCCGAAGGCATCGCGCTGGCGCGTGAGACCCTCGCCAGCGGCCGCGCGCGCGCCAAAGTCGACGAACTGGTACGCTTCACGCAACAGTTCAAACGCTGATCCAGCACCGTTTTTTGCCTCCGAATATCATGAGTGACATCCTCGACAAGATCATTGCGGTCAAGCGCGAAGAAGTGCGCGCCGCCGAGCAGAGCGCCCCGCTCGAAGAACTGCGTCTGCAGGCCAGCACGCGCGACTTGCGCGATTTCGTCGGCGCCTTGCGCGCGAAGCACGAGAACGGCCAGGCGGCCGTGATCGCCGAAGTGAAGAAGGCAAGCCCGTCGAAAGGCGTGCTGCGCGAAAACTTCCAGCCAGCCGAAATCGCGCGCTCGTACGCCGAAGGCGGCGCGGCCTGCCTTTCCGTGCTCACCGACGTGCAGTTCTTCCAGGGCAGCGTGGCGTACCTCGAAGCCGCGCGCGCCGCGTGCAATCTGCCGGTGCTGCGCAAGGACTTCATCGTCGATCCGTACCAGATCGTCGAAGCACGCGCGATGGGCGCCGATGCGATCCTGCTGATCGCCGCCGCGCTGCAGCCCGGCGAAATGCGCGACCTCGAGGCGCTTGCGCATTCGCTCGGTCTCGCGGTGCTGGTCGAGGTGCATGACCGCGAAGAACTCAAGCACGCGCTCACGCTGAAGACGCCGCTCATCGGCATCAACAACCGCAATCTGCGCACGTTCGAAACCACGCTGGATACGACCATCGGCATGCTCGACGACGTGCCCGAAGACCGAATCGTCGTGACCGAGTCGGGCATTCTCTCGCGCGCCGATGTCGAGAAGATGCGCTCGCTCTCCGTGCACACGTTCCTCGTGGGCGAAGCGTTCATGCGCGCCGAACATCCGGGCGCGGAACTCGCCCGCATGTTCTTCTGATTGCGCAGCACGATGGGTATCGAACGCGAAATCAAGCTCGCGCTGCCGCGCGGCCAGGTGGACGCGGCGCTGCGTCTGTTCGAGACGCGCGCCGGTATGCCCGGTCGTGCCATCAGGCTCGAAAACGTCTACTTCGACACGCCGGCGCTCGCACTCTCGGGCGCAAAGAGCGCGCTGCGCCTGCGCCGCGCGCCCGAAGGCTGGCTGCAGACGTTCAAGACCGTGGGTGTAGCGCAAAACGGGCTGCACGCGCGGCACGAGTGGGAAATGCCGGTGGCGGGCGAAGCGCTCGAAATCGACCGGCTGCTGCATGAGTGCGATGAGGCCGGCGTGTCGACGGCGCTCTCGGATGCCGCCGCGAACCTGATCCCGCTCTTTCGCACCGACTTCACACGCACGCTGTGGACGCTCGACGTCGACGGCGCACAGGTGGAAGCGGCCATCGATCAGGGCGAAATCGTCGCGGACGTGAACGGCGAAACGCGCCGCGCGCCGATCTGCGAAATCGAGCTTGAACTGAAGGCGGGCGACGAAGCGGCATTGCACACGCTTGCTGCCGAACTTGCCAAGGCGCTGCCAGGCCTCGCGCCGGACGACATCAGCAAGGCCCAGCGCGGGTACAAGCTGCGCGAAGGCTGAGAACGACGCGGCGCAACCTCGAAGCGCCGCGCAAACACCCCAAAAAAAGAGCGCTGTTAGTTGCATCATCAGCGCCGATGCCGCAAAATGCCGCGCCGCCGCGCCCGCGCCGGATTGAATCGCCGCGCAATTGCTGCGACACTTGCCGCCCATGACCTCCACGAAACGCCCGCGCGTCGCGATGCCGGTGCAAGCGTCGCTGTTCGACGACGATCTGACCGACACCGCGCAAGCCACGCTCGACGAGCCGCCGCTGCCCGAAGTCGATCCGCGTCAGATCACGATCTTCTCGCTGTTCGACGCCGACGAATTCCCCGCGCCCGCCCGCACGCACGCCGCGATGATTGCCAATACGTCCGCATCCGACATGTCCAACGAACCCGCCGCGCCGCAGGCCGGAATCGACACCACGCGACTCGAAGACCAGTTCGACGCGCTGCCCGCCGCCTGGCGCGAATTGCTCGCGCCGTTCATCGCGAGCGACGTCTACGCGCCGTTGTGCCGCTTCGTCGATGACGAGCGCGCCGCCGGCAAGACCGTCTATCCCGCCGACGTGTTCCGGGCGCTGCGCCTCACTTCGCCCGACGACGTGAAGGTCGTGATCCTCGGCCAGGACCCGTACCACGGCGACGATCGGGGCACGCCGCAGGCGCACGGCCTGGCGTTCTCGGTGCCGCCCTCGGTGCGCCCCCCGCCTTCGCTGCGCAACATCTTCAAGGAGATCGCGGCGAGCCTCGGCATTCAGGCGCCCGCGCACGGCTGTCTTGACGCCTGGGCGCGCCAGGGCGTGCTGCTGCTGAACACGGTGCTCACCGTCGAGCGCGCCAGCGCCGCGAGCCACGCGAAGCGCGGCTGGGAGCGCTGCACCGACACGCTGATCCAGCAACTCGCCGCACGCCACGAGCATCTCGTGTTCATGCTGTGGGGCGCGCATGCGCAGAACAAGCGTGCGCTGCTCTCGGGCGCGCATTGCGTGCTGGAAGCGCCGCATCCGTCGCCGCTTTCTGCGCATCGCGGCTTTCTCGGCTGCGGGCATTTTGCGCAGGCCAACGCGTATCTGGAGGCGCAAGGCCGCCAGCCGATCGACTGGCGTTTGCCGGAGGAAGGCCTCGTGCTCGCTTGAGCTTCAAGATGCGCGACACGACGCGCAATGAAAAAAACGCCACGAGATTCACTCTCGTGGCGTTTTTGCTTTTACAGCCGTCAAGCGCGAGCTTTACGCCGCAGCGATCGCTTCACGCGCGCCCGCGAGCGCTGCGCTGGCTGCGTCCGGGCCCATGTTCAGGCCTTCGGCGTAGATGAAGTTCACGTCGGTCATGCCGAGGAAGCCGAGGAACGACTTCAGGTACGGCGTCTGGCTGTCGTGCGGGGTGCCTTGATACTTGCCGCCGCGCGCCGAAACGATATGCACCTTCTTACCGTTCACGAGACCTTCCGGGCCGTTCGCGGTGTAGCGGAACGTGATGCCGGCACGCGCGATCCAGTCGAAGTACGTCTTGAGCTGCGACGAGACGCCGAAGTTGTACATCGGCGCGCCGATCACGATGACGTCCGCTGCCTGCAGTTCTGCGATCAGCGCTTCGCTGCGTGCCGCGATAGCCTGCTGCTCCGGCGTGCGCTGCTCGGCCGGCGTGAAGAACGCGCCGAGCACGGCGTCGTCGAGGTGCGGCAGCGGATCGGCTTGCAGGTTACGCGTAACGACTTGCGCACCCGGATTCGCTTGTTGCAGCTTGGCCGTCAGTTCGTTGACGAGCAGCGTCGACTGGGCGCCTTGCGAGCGGGCGGCGGAATTGATTTGCAGGATCGTGGTCATGGTGGCTCCTTCGGGTCTCAGTTGCGCAACGTTGCGCGAGTGAAGGCATTGTGTTTTTTTACCGCCCCCCGAAAAAGTAGTCCGCCAATGACGGATTGTTGCAGCGATAGAACAATCCCCGGCATGAAAAAACGGCGTGGGGCCAGGCACCCACGCCGTTTCTAGCACTGCCGTGCGGCTTACGCCGCCAGCCAGCGGTCCCGCAAGCCGCGCGCTGGCGCACGCTTGTCGGATGCGGCGAGCTTGTAGCGCGCGACTTCAGGCGCATCGAGGGTCAGACGCGCCACGCGAAGCTCGTCGCGGCGGAACGCGTGGATCTCGACCTTCGTGCCCGGCTGGTAGCGCGAGAGCAGCGCGTCGAGATTCGAGCCCGTCACGCGCAGGCCGTCGAGCGCGACGAGCGCGTCGCCGGCCGAAAGTCCCGCCTTCTGCGCCGCGCCGCCTTCGTAGACCACCGCGAGCGTTGCGTCCGCGCCGCCACGCAGCCGCGCGCCGAGCGAGGGCTTCGCGCCGCGCTCCGGCTCCCCTTCGAGCGTCACGCCGAACGGCTCGAACAGCGTCGCGAGCGGCAGGTCGCGCGTACCGCGCACGGCGTCGCTAAAGAGCACGCCCAGTTCCACGCCGGTCGCTTCGGCAATCAATGCCTCGACGTCGTCCTCGCCCACGCCCACCGGCTTGCCGCGATAGAAGTCGCGGCCATAGCGCTGCCACAAGAGGCGCATGACGTCGTCGAGCGATTTACGGCCATTCGTCTGCGCGCGAATCGACAAATCGAACGCCAAAGCTACGAGCGAGCCCTTCGTGTAGTAGCTCACGATCGCATTCGATGCGTTCTCGTCCTGGCGGTAGTACTTCACCCACGCGTCGAACGAGCTTTCCGCGACGCTCTGCTTCAGGCGCCCCGCGCCGCGCAGCACGCCAGCGATCGTCTTGCCGAGGAGACCGAAGTATTCATCCGAGGAAATGAGCCCGCTGCGCACGAGCATGAGGTCGTCGTAGTAGGACGTAAAGCCTTCGAATAGCCACAAGAGCGAGGTGTAGTCCTCACGCGTGAGGTCGTACGGCACGAATGCGGCCGGCTTGATGCGCTTCACGTTCCAGGTGTGGAAGTACTCGTGGCTGCACAGGCCGAGATAGGTGCGATAGCCGTCCGACGTCTCCGGCTTGCCCTTCACCGGCAGATCCGTGCGATTGCAGATGAGCGCCGTCGACGCGCGATGCTCGAGGCCGCCGTAACCGTCGCTCACGGCTTGCGTCATGAACACGTAGCGTTCCATCGGCGCGCGCTTCGTGCGCGGCTCGAACAGCGCGATTTGCGCCTCGCAGATCTTCTTCAGGTCCGCGGCGAGACGCTCGGTGTCGAGCGCGACCACGCGGCCCGCGATCACGATGTCGTGCGGCACGCCGTGCGCCTTGAAGCTCGCGAGCGTGAACTCGCCGAGCGTCACGGGATGATCGATCAGCTCGTCGTAATTCGCGGCGGTGTACTCGCCGAAGCCGTAACGCTTCGTGCCGCGCGCTTCCGTGAGCGCCGTGCCCACGCGCCAGTGGCGATACGCGTGACCGTCCGGACGCTGGATATCGACCGCGTGCTGCGCGTCCTCATGGCCGAGCGCCGCGAGAAACACGCTCGTGCCGTTGAAGAAACCCACCGTGTCGTCGAGGTGCGCCGCACGCACCGACATATCCCATGCGTAGACCTCGTAGCGCAGCGTGAGCGCGCCCTTCACCGGCGCGGCCTGCCACGAGTGCTTGTCGGTCTTCGTCACGCGCACCTTGCGGCCTGCGTCGTTGAAGGCGCGCAGCGTGACGATGTTGCGCGCGAACTCGCGCACCATGTAGCTGCCCGGAATCCATACGGGCAGCATGAAGCGTTGACCGTCCGGCGCGGGGTCTTCCACGGTAAGCGTCACCTCGAACAGATGCGCGGCGGGATTCTTCGGGACGATGGTGTATCGGATCGGCTTCATCGGTGGGATCGGTGAGAGATTCGGTCAGCAGACGCTGCAATGCAATTTCAGTATGCCCGGCGCGCAAGAGCGGACAAAAAGCGCCGGGCAAAAAAAGCACCGGCCGCGAAAGCGGCCGGCGGGTTCGGGCGAGGCGTCAGTGAGCGCCGTTCAGTCCGCGTTCGAGCCGGTCGGCGCTGACCGCGCCGGGCAGGCGCGTACCGTCGGCGAGGATCACGGTGGGCGTGCCGGTCACGTTCATCTTCTGGCCGAGCGCGAGATTGCTGTCGATAGCGGCCGTGTCGCACGTGCCGGCAGCCGTGGGCGCCTTGCGGTCGACCATCCACGACTCCCACGCCTTCGCGCGGTCGGTCGAGCACCAGATCTGCTTGGCCTTCGCCGTCGAATCCGGCGAGAGCACCGGATACAGGAAGGTGTAGACCGTCACGTTGTCCACGGCCTTCAGCGTGTTTTCGAGTTGATGGCAGTACGGGCAATTCGGGTCGGAGAACACGGCCATCTTGCGCTTGCCGTCGCCCTTCACGACCTTGACCGCGTTTTCGAACGGCAGCTTCGCGAAATCGACCTTGTTGATTTCGTTCAGGCGCGCCTCGGTGAGATTGCGGTGCGCCTTGGTGTCGATGAGTTCGCCGTTGAGCACGTAGTCGCCAGTGGCGTCGCTGTAGACGATTTGCGTGCCGAGGTTGATCTCATAGAGGCCCGGCATCGGCGCCTTCGTGATGCCCTTGATGTCGCTGGCGTCGATGCCGAGGCGCGTCTGCAGCGCCGACCGGATCTTGTCGGTGGTCTGGTCGGCCTGGGCCGAGCAGCCGAGCGCCGAGGTGGCTACCGCGATCACGAGCGCGGCAATTCGAATACGCGTTTGCATGGGATGCATTCCTGATTCGCCCGCGCCGCGAGAGGGGCGACGCGCGCAGATTTCCGTTGAGTGGCCGGGGCGGCATGCGCTGCGGCCGCGGCCAATACGGCCATTCTAAGCTGCACGGGCCTCAAGCAACCGAAATGCCTGCTCGAGGGGTCAATGAGCGCTAAAGCCTGAGAATATTAGCCGAGCGCCGAGGCCACGAGCCAGCGCTTGAGCAGCGGCTGCGCGCCCACGAACGCCATGCCCGTGTTGCGCACCGCGCGCGCCAGCGTGCCGGGGAACGAGAAGAGCCGCTGCAGGCCGTCGGTGGCGACGACGAGCTTCTGGATGTCCTCGCGGCGGCTGCGTTCGTAGCGGCGCAGCAGCACGATGTCGCCGAGATCGCGGAACGCCTCTTTCTTCGTGACGACGTCGACGAGCGCGGCAACGTCGCGCAAACCGAGGTTCACGCCCTGGCCCGCAAGCGGGTGAATCAGATGCGCGGCGTCCCCGACCAGGGCAACGCGCGGCGCCACGAGCCGATCCACGGTTTGCAGCGAAAGCGGAAACCCGCGTGCAGCCGTGACGCATTCGAGCTCCCCGAGCTGGCTTTGCGAAACGCGCTCGACTTCAGCGGCAAGCTGCTCCGGCTCGAGCTTGAGCAGCGCGTCGGCGTGTTCGGTCTGTGCCGACCAGACGAGCGAGACGTGCTGATCCGGCAGCGGCAGCAAGGCGACGATCTCGCCCTCGCGGAACCACTGGTACGCCGTTTCGCCGTGCGGCTTTTGCGCGCGGAAATTGGCGACCACGCCGGTTTGGCGGTATTCGCGCCGCTCGACCTTCGAGCCGATCTGCGCGCGCACCCACGAATGCGCGCCATCCGCGCCGATTGCGAGGTCGGCTTCGATCGTGCGGCCATTGGCGAGGCCGATCACGGCCGCGTCGGATTTCACGTCCAGCGTCTCGGCGCGCGTGTCGATCCACGCGAGATTGGGCTGGAAGTTCAGCGCGGCGTCGAGCGCGCGCTCGATGACCGACGACTCGGCAATCCACGCGAGTTGCGCAACCGACGCCTGATACGCCGAGAAGTGCAGCTCCGCCGCAGCGTCGCCGAACACGCGCATGTCGTAGACGGGCGTGAGGCGCGCGGCGTCGGCGGCCTGCCAGACCCGCAGCCGCTCGAACAGCGCCTGCGAACTGCGCGAGAAGGCGTACACGCGCGCGTCGAACACGGCGCCCGCGGGCAGCGGCGCGCACGGCTGCGCGAGCAGCGCCACGCGCAGGCCGCCCTGGGTCAGCGCGAGCGCCGCCGACTTGCCGACGAGCCCGCCGCCGATCACGGCGACATCAAAGGTCTGGTTGCTTGCTGTCATGCGCGCATTATAGCCGCGGGTGCTTGTCTGACAGGGCCGGAAGGGCACGGATGTTGCGGCGCAGCAAGTCGTCGCAGGACGCCATCCCACGGGCACGGCGACGCCTGCGGCTAACCCTCACCCGGACGAGGTTACAATTACGGTTTTCGTGACTCCGCGCGAGCCGGCGTCACGCCCCCCGACGTGCCCCCTGCGCCGCCCCGCCCGCCGCTCCCGCTTTCGCGAGACGCCCGGCCCCGAGCCCTTCGCGCGCGGCGAGCCGCACGTCACCACCCTGACATGCAGAGATTTTCATGAGCCTCCAATGCGGCATCGTCGGCTTGCCTAACGTCGGCAAGTCCACCCTTTTCAACGCGCTGACCAAGGCGGGCATCGCGGCCGAGAACTACCCGTTCTGCACGATCGAGCCGAATGTCGGCGTGGTCGAAGTGCCGGATCCGCGTCTGAAGGCGCTCTCGGAAATCGTCAAGCCCGAGCGCGTCGTGCCGGCCGTGGTCGAGTTCGTCGACATCGCGGGTCTGGTCGCGGGCGCGAGCAAGGGTGAAGGCCTGGGCAACCAGTTCCTCGCCAACATCCGCGAAACCGATGCGATCACGCACGTCGTGCGCTGCTTCGAGGACGAAAACGTGATCCACGTGGCGGGCAAGGTCGACCCGATCTCCGACATCGAAGTCATCAACACCGAACTCGCACTCGCCGACCTCGCTACCGTCGAAAAGTCGCTTACGCGCTACTCGAAGGCCGCGAAGTCGGGTAACGACAAGGAAGCCGCGAAGCTCGTCGCCGTGCTGGAAAAAGTGCGCGCGCAGCTCGACCAGGCCAAGCCCGTGCGAGGGCTCGACCTGAACGAAGACGAGCAGGCGCTCCTCAAGCCGTTCTGCCTCATCACCGCGAAGAAGACGATGTACGTCGCGAACGTGAAGGACGACGGCTTCGAGAACAACCCGTACCTCGACGCCGTGCGCAAGCACGCCGAAGCCGAGGGCGCGCCGGTCGTGGCCGTGTGCGCGGCGATCGAAGCCGAAATCGCCGACCTCGACGACGAAGACAAGATCGCCTTCCTCGCCGACATGGGCATGAACGAGCCCGGCCTCGACCGCGTGATCCGCGCGGGCTTCAAGCTGCTCGGCCTGCAAACGTATTTCACGGCTGGCGTGAAGGAAGTGCGCGCGTGGACGATCCATGTCGGCGACACGGCACCGCAGGCCGCCGGCGCGATCCACACCGACTTCGAGCGCGGCTTCATCCGCGCGCAGACCATCGCGTTCGACGACTACATCCAGTACAAGGGCGAAACCGGCGCGAAGGAAGCCGGCAAGATGCGCGCCGAAGGCAAGGAATACGTCGTGCACGACGGCGACGTGATGAACTTCCTGTTCAACGTGTAAGCGCAGTTGCGAGGCAATGCCAAAAAAGCCCGCTCGTGAGCGGGCTTTTTTACGGCTGAGCGCGCGAGAGCGCGGCGGCAGGCAAGCGTCACTCCCCCGCCGCCCACGCCCCGTACAATAGCGGTTTTCGCGTCACCCCAATTCGCGGTTCCGACGCGGCGCACGCCGCGTTCGAGACATACTTCCGCCCCTTTTTCCCGTTTCCAAAGACACTCTCATGGCCCAATACGTCTTCACCATGAACCGGGTCGGCAAGATCGTGCCGCCCAAGCGCCAGATCCTGAAGGACATCTCGCTGTCGTTCTTCCCCGGCGCGAAGATCGGCCTGCTCGGCCTGAACGGCTCGGGCAAGTCCACGCTCATCAAGATCATGGCCGGCGTCGACAAGGACATCGAAGGCGAAGCCACGCCGATGCCCAACCTCAACATCGGCTACCTGCCGCAGGAGCCGCAGCTCGACCCGGAAAAGACCGTGCGCGAAGCGGTCGAAGAAGGTCTCGGCGACGTGTTCAACGCGCAGAAGAAGCTCGACGAAATCTATGCGGCCTACGCGGAGCCGGACGCCGACTTCGACGCACTCGCCGCCGAGCAGGCAAAGTACGAGGCGATTCTCGCGACGACCGACGGCAGCGCGGAGCAACAGATCGAAATCGCGGCAGACGCCCTGCGCCTGCCGGCCTGGGACGCGAAGATCGGCAACCTCTCGGGCGGTGAAAAGCGCCGCGTGGCGCTGTGCAAGCTGCTGCTCGAAAAGCCCGACATGCTGCTGCTCGACGAACCGACCAACCACCTCGACGCCGAATCGGTCGAGTGGCTCGAGCAGTTCCTCACGCGCTTCCCGGGCACCGTGGTCGCCGTGACCCACGACCGCTACTTCCTCGATAACGCCGCCGAGTGGATTCTCGAACTCGACCGCGGCCACGGCATTCCCTGGAAGGGCAACTACTCCAGCTGGCTCGACCAGAAGGAAGAGCGCCTGAAGCAGGAAGAAGCGACGGAATCCGCGCGCCAGAAGGCGATCAAGAAGGAACTGGAGTGGGTGCGCCAGAACCCGAAGGGCCGTCAGGCGAAGTCGAAGGCGCGTATCGCCCGCTTCGAGGAACTGTCGAGCTCGGATTACCAGAAGCGCAACGAAACGCAGGAAATCTTCATTCCGGCGGGCGAGCGTCTGGGCAACGAAGTCATCGAGTTCAAGAACGTCAGCAAGTCTTACGGCGACCGTCTGCTGATCGACGACCTGAGCTTCAAGATTCCGGCGGGCGCGATCGTCGGCATCATCGGCCCGAACGGCGCCGGTAAGTCGACGCTCTTCCGCATGCTCACGGGCAAGGAACAGCCGGATTCGGGCGAGATCGTGCAAGGCCCGACGGTCAAGCTCGCGTATGTCGACCAGAGCCGCGATGCGCTGGCCGCCAACAAGACCGTGTTCGAAGAGATCTCGGGCGGCGCGGACGTGCTGACCGTGGGCAAGTACGAAACGCCTTCGCGCGCGTACATCGGCCGCTTCAATTTCAAGGGCGGCGATCAGCAGAAGATCGTCGGCAACCTCTCGGGCGGTGAGCGTGGTCGCCTGCATCTGGCCAAGACGCTCATTTCGGGCGGCAACGTTCTGCTGCTCGACGAGCCGTCGAACGACCTCGACGTCGAAACGCTGCGCGCGCTCGAAGACGCCCTGCTCGAATTCGCGGGCTCGGTCATGGTGATTTCGCACGATCGCTGGTTCCTCGACCGTATCGCCACGCACATCCTCGCTTTCGAAGGCGACTCGCAGGTCACGTTCTTCGACGGCAACTATCAGGAGTACGAGGCCGACAAGATCAAGCGTCTCGGCGAAGAAGCCGCGCGTCCGAAGCGTCTGCGCTACAAGCCGATCAGCCGCTAAGCGTGCTGGATCGATAGCAAACAACGGCGGCCCGCGGGCCGCCGTTGTCGTTTTGGCGGCGCGCGCGGCATGGCGGTTGCTCGAAAGCCGCTACGCTTGGGGTCACTTCGCGTCACTCAAGGCCTGAACTCCGGTCCTCCCCCGAAAGGAATTCCGTATGGCGACGCCGCTGCGCAACCGTGTTCTCCTGATCGTCGCGATCGTCGTCGCGCTGCTCGTGCTCGCGGCGCTCGGCACGCTCTACGCACTGCAGCGCGAGGCAAAGGCGTACGTGGAGCGCGCGCTCGCGCCCGTCGGCTCGGCAGCGAGCGTGAATGTGGCGTTCGATCTCTCGTCCGTCGAACTCACCGACGTGCGCCTGAAGCCCCCGCCCCACTGGCCCACTGCCGACACGCTGCGCGCCGTGCGCATTACGATCACGCCCGACCTGCGCGCACTGCTCTCACACCGTGTGCATATTCGCGACGTGAGCGTGAGCGACTTCACGATGACGGTGCTGCGCCAGCAAAACGGCTCGATCCAGATCCTGCCGAATCTGCGCGAAGAAATGACGCAAAGCGACGCGAGCGCCGCGCAGGGAGGCATCAGCCTGCCTCAGGAAAAGGTCATCGACCATATCGGCTTCGAAAACGGCACGTTCGACTTCTACGATCGCTCGGTGAGCAATCCGCCGTGGCGCGTCACGGTGAACCGCGCGCAAGCGAGCGTCGACAATGTCCATCTGCCCGCGCTGAGCGAGCCCACGCGCGTTTCGGTGACGGGCAATGTCGTCGGCCCGGAGCACACTGGACGCATGACGTTCAACGGCTGGATGCAGATCGCGAGCAAGGACTCGCAACTCCATACGACGTTGCGCGGCATGGATGTGCGCACGATCGATCCCTACCTGCTGAAAAAGGCTGGCGCGAAGGCCAACGTGACGGGCGGCACGCTCGACCTCGACCTGAATTCGACCGTGCGCGGCTATCACCTGCACGCGCCGGGCACGCTCACGCTGCACAACCTGCAACTCGCGGAAAGCGGCGACGCCGTGGACACCTTCCTGTCGATTCCAACGCGCGCCGCCGTGGCGGCACTGAAGGCGCACAACGGTGAGATCACGCTGCATTTCGTGCTCGAAGGCAACCTGCGCGACCCGAAATTCAAGCTCAACGAAAACCTGATGACGGAGTTGCGCGCAGGCTTCGCACAGGCGCTCGGCGTGAGCGCAGAAGGGGTGGCGAAGGGCGCCGGGCAAACCGCGAAGGGGATCGCCGACGCGCTGCGCAGCTTGCTGCAGCCGGTGGCGCCGGCACCTGCATCGAAATAACGCGCGGGGGCGCGGACGCCAGCCCGGTTAGACCGGCAGGCCGAGTTCGCGCAGTTTCGCGTCGGTGGCGGCGTTGCTCGTGTGATGCACGCCATGCCAGCCGAGCGCGGTGGCGGCTTTGGCGTTGTGCGCGTTGTCGTCGATGAAAACGAGTTCCTCGGGCTTCACGCCAGGCAACTGCACGTCGATACGGCGAAACATCTCGTGGAAGATCGCCGGATCGGGCTTCACGAGCTTCACGCGGCCCGACACGACGATGTCGCGGCAGCGCCGCAGGATGCCGAAGCGCTCCCACGCCCACGGAAACGTCTCGGCCGACCAGTTGGTGAGACCGAAGATCGGCACGCCCGCCGCTTCCAGGCGCTCGAAGGTGGCGACGCCGCCCTCCAGCAGCCCGGCGACCATCTCGTGCCAGCGATCGTAGAACGCCCGAATGAGCGCCTCGTGCTCGGGAAACTTCGCGACCAGTTCCTCGGTGCCGACGGCGATGGGCTCGCCGCCGTCCTGGCGGATCACCCAGTCCATCTTGCAGACGTTCGTGAGGAACCAGCGGCGCTCGTCGTCGTTGGGAATGAGCTTGCGATAGAGATGCTCGGGACTCCAGTCCACCAGCACCCCGCCGAAATCGAACACCACTGCCTTGATCGTCATGCGTTTGCGCTCCGCTTGAACACCAATTTGATCACCTGAGGAAATCAGATCGGCTGCGTGCGCTTTTCGAGCCACGCGAGCGCATCGCCGCTCACGTGCGGCGCCACGCGCACACGCACCGTCTGGTGGTACGCATTGAGCCATTCACGCTCGTCCGCGCGAAATAGCGCCAGATCAATGCAGCGCGTGTCGATCGGGCAAAGCGTGAGCGTCTCGAAGTCGAGGAAGTCGCCGAACTCGGTCGTTTCGGCGCGCTGGTTCAGCACGAGATTCTCGATGCGCACACCCCACTTGCCCGGCCGGTAGATGCCCGGCTCGACCGAAGTGATCATGCCCTCTTCCATCGCGGTCCAGGGCTCGGCCGGCGCGTAGTGCGAGATGACCTGCGGACCTTCGTGCACGTTCAGGAAGTAGCCCACACCGTGGCCGGTGCCGTGGCCGTAGTCCGCACCCGCTTCCCAGATCGGTGCGCGCGCGATGGCGTCGAGCATCGGCGAGCGGATGCCGCGCGGGAACTTCGCGCGCGAGAGCGCCATCATGCCCTTGAGCACGAGTGTGAAGTCGCGCTTTTGCTCCGCGCTCGGTGTGCCCACCGGCACGACACGCGTGATGTCGGTGGTGCCGTCGAGGTACTGGCCACCCGAGTCGATGAGCAGCAGGCCATTGCCTTCGATCACGCTGTGCGATTCGGGCGTGGCGCGGTAGTGCGGCATCGCGCCGTTCGCGTTGAAGCCGGCGATCGTCGCGAACGAGAGCGACTTGAAGCCCGCGCGGCGCGCACGCGCGGCGGAAAGCTTTTCGTCGATGGTCAGTTCGGTGATGGTCTCGCGGCCAAGCGCTGCCTCGAACCACGCGAAGAATTCGGCGAGCGCCGCGCCGTCCTGCTCCATGGTCGCGCGCACGTGATCGGCTTCGGCGGCCGTCTTGCGCGATTTGAAGAACGTGCTCGGATTGACCGACTCCACGAGCTTCACCGCCGACGCCACCGCCTGCAGCAGGCCGAACGTCACGCGGCGCGGATCGACGAGCAGCGCGGCCTTTTCCGGCAACGCGGCGAGCGCCGCCGCGGCCTGCGAGTACGGCGCGACGCGCACCTTGTCTTTCGCGAGCGACTGCACGAGCGCCTCGCTCACCTTGCCGTCGGCGACGAAAAGCGTCGCCTCGTCCGGCCCGATCAGCGCGTGCGCGACGAACACCGGGTTGTAGTTGACGTCCGCGCCGCGCAGGTTGAAGAGCCAGGCGAGGTCGTCGAGCGTGGAGACGAAATGCCACTGCGCGCCCTTCTCCTGCATCGCGCGGCGCACCTGGTCGAGCTTGCCGGCGCGGCTCGTGTCGGCGTGCGGCGCGACGTGCTCGTACACGGGCTCGAGCGGCAGCGACGGGCGGCCCTGCCAGACGTCGTCGAGCAGATCGAGGTCCGTGCGCAGCGCGACGTCGCGCGCCTTGAGCGCATCGGCCAGCGCGCGCGCCGAGGCCACGCCGAGCACCGCGCCGTCCACGGCCACCGCGCCGCCCGCGCTCACGTTCTGCGCGAGCCAGTCGATGTGCGGTGCGCTCTGCTGGCCGCCCATCATCTTCATGAGCTGAATGCCGGTGCCGGCCAGTTGCTGCTCGGCTTGCACCCAGTAACGGCTGTCGACCCAGACGCCCGCAAAATCCTTCGTCACCACGAGCGTGCCTACCGAGCCCGTGAAGCCCGAGAGCCATTCGCGCCCCTGCCAGCGGCGCGGCAGGTATTCGGACAGATGCGGATCGGCGGACGGCACGAGCGCGGCATCCACGCCAGCGCGCGCCATCGCGGCGCGCAGGGCGGCAATGCGTTCAGGAATCGAGGAGGTTTCGGGGAGTCGGGCGTTCATGTTTTCACCTGCGAAGAATTCGAAGCGGAAGATCTGGGTTTGGCCTAAGGCGGCTGCGCGCGGCTAGCTGCGCCGCGCGCGCAGCGCCACGCACACACCCACGAAAACGAGCGCGAGTGCCGTGCAAAGCGGCCACTGGAGCAACTCGCCATCGTAGAAAAGACCGGTTGCACTGCCGGCCGCGTTCGCGAGCGCCGCGCCGAGCACGCCGGCCACGACCGCCAGTGCGAGCGAGTGGCGTGCGGCACGGCGCTGGGGATGGAGCCACCATCCCGCACAGCCCACCACCAGACCAAGAATGACAATACCGGTCCAGCCCATTAAAGACTTGTCCTATAGGTTTTCGGATAAGTCTGATAGGACTGCCGAAGCACGAGAGCTAGCATTTGCAACTTGGTTAGTCTCTTTTAAAACTGGAAAACGGTCGGCTCGGCGCTTCCCGCGTAGCGGTTGAGTGTAGGGGGCAGGATGGCGCAAGGCAAGCGCATCCGGGCCGCTCCAGCCGCACTCTCTCGTATGCGAATCGCCCTTGTCGAACCAGACGCCGGTCAGGCCGAAACCCTCGTCCGCCTGCTCATTGCGGGCGGGCACGCATGCCAGCACTTCCCGCTTGGCGCCCAGCTCTTCGAAACCCTCGAAGACGAAACCTTCGACCTGTTGATCGCGGCATGGTGGTGCGGCGACGTCGGCGCTGACGACGTCATCCCCCAGGCGCGCAGGTTGCTCCCCGGTCTGCCCGCCATCGCCCTGATGCTCGCGCCCCATGAAAGCGAGATCGTTGCGAGCCTGCAGGCCGGTGCGGACGACTGCATCGCGAAGCCCGTGCGCGGCCCTGAAATGCTCGCGCGCATCGACGCGCTCCTGCGCCGCGCCGGCGTACGCCGGCCACGCAACCGCGCCCGTCATGGCTTTGGGGACTACCTCTTCGATTCCGGCCGTTACGAAGTATCGTTTCGGGGTCACACCGTCACGCTCACGCCCAAGGAATACCGCTTCGCGCTGCTGCTCTTTACCAATGCATCGCGCCCCGTTTCGCGAGCGCGCATCCTCGAAACCGTGTGGAATCTGAACCGCGACGTTCGGTCGCGCACGCTCGACACACACGCCTCCCGCCTGCGCAGCAAATTGCAGCTCGGGCCCGAGTACGGCTGGCGTTTGACCACTTTGTACGGCTTTGGCTACCAGCTCGAAAGACTCCCCATATCACCTGCCGGAGTGTCGGACTCTGTCGACGCGAATGTCGGAAGCGAGGAAAAGTTATAATATCCGCCTAAATCTCGCCCCCATGGTATGCAGCTTCTAACGATCGGAATCAATCACCACACCGCGCCCGTCGCCTTGCGCGAACGCGTGGCGTTTCCGCTCGAACAGATCAAGCCCGCGCTCGCCCTGTTCAAGGAAGCGTGGTCCGGCAAGCGTTCGCTGAGCGCGCCGGAAGCCGCCATTCTCTCCACCTGCAACCGCACCGAGCTTTACTGCGCGACCGACGCGCAAAGCTCGCGCGACGCCGCCGTGAGCTGGCTTTCGCATTACCACGGCATCCGCGAAGAGGAACTTGCGCCGCACGTCTACACGCTGCCGCAGTCCGAAGCGGTGCGTCACGCGTTCCGGGTGGCTTCGGGGCTCGATTCGATGGTGCTGGGCGAAACGCAGATCGTCGGCCAGATGAAGACCGCGGTGCGCACCGCGACCGAAGCGGGCGCGCTCGGCACCTATTTGAACCAGTTGTTCCAGCGCACCTTCGCCGTGGCGAAGGAAGTGCGCAGCACGACCGAAATTGGCGCGCAATCGGTCTCCATGGCCGCTGCCGCCGTGCGCCTCGCGCAGCGCATCTTCGACAAGATCGCCAATCAGCGCGTGCTCTTCATCGGCGCGGGCGAGATGATCGAACTGTGCGCCGCGCACTTCGCCGCGCAGCAGCCGCGCGAACTGGTCGTCGCAAACCGCACCGCCGAGCGCGGGCGCTATGTTGCCGAACGTTTCGGTGGGCACGCCATTCCGCTCTCCGACCTGCCCACGCGCATGCACGAGTTCGACATCATCGTCTCGTGCACGGCGTCCACGCTGCCTATCATCGGTTTGGGTGCCGTGGAGCGCGCGGTGAAGGCGCGTCGTCACCGCCCCATTTTCATGGTCGATCTCGCGGTGCCCCGCGACATCGAGCCCGAAGTCGCCCAGCTCGAAGACGTGTTCCTCTATACCGTCGACGATCTCGGCACGATCGTGCGCGAAGGCAATGCCTCGCGCCAGGCCGCCGTCGCGCAAGCCGAGACGATCATCGAGTCGCGCGTGGCGAACTTCATGCAGTGGCTCGACTCGCGCAGCATCGTGCCGGTCATCCGCCACATGCACACGCAGGCCGACGCGCTGCGTCGCACCGAGCTCGAACGCGCCCGCAAGATGCTTGCGCGCGGCGACGATCCGTCCGCCGTGCTCGAAGCGCTGTCGCAGTCGCTCACCAACAAGCTGATCCACGGTCCGACGCATGCGCTCAACACGTCGAGCGGCGATCAGCGCGACTCGCTCATCGAGCTGATGGGCGGCTTTTATCGCCACGGCCAACCGGCCAAGGCAACCGAAGTCTCGCAAAGCGCAACGGATGTCACGGGCACCTCGCGCTCCGCCGACTCCTCTGATTCGTCCGGTTCCTCCGACCGTTAGCGACGCCCGCGCTCGGGAGCGCGCCATGCGCACCCTGCACAACCGGGCCGCACGCCCGCCTCTTCTCTCTCGCAGTCCTATCCGGAGTTCGCTCCGCACCGCCCGATGAAAACGAGCATGCAATCGAAGCTCGACCAGCTGACTACACGCCTGGCCGAGCTAAACGACCTGTTGAGCCGCCCCGACGTGACCTCGAACCGCGATCAGTACCGCAAGCTCACGCGCGAGCACGCGGAACTGGGGCCGGTGGTTGAGCACTACGGCCAATGGCGACAGGCCAAAGACGACGAGGCCGCGGCGAAAGACCTGCTCTCCGACGCCTCGATGCGCGACTTCGCCGAAGAAGAGGTGAAAGCCGCACGCGAGCGCATGGCGCAGCTCCAGCACGAATTGCAGATGATGCTGCTGCCGAAAGACCCCAACGATGACCGCAACGTGTTCCTCGAAATCCGCGCGGGCACGGGCGGCGACGAGTCGGCCCTCTTCGCGGGCGACCTGCTGCGTATGTATCTGCGCTACGCGGAGCGCAACCGCTGGCAGATCGAGATGATGTCGGCGAGCGAGTCGGATCTCGGCGGCTACAAGGAAGTGATCGTGCGCATTGCCGGCGAGGCGGCGTATTCGAAGCTCAAGTTCGAGTCGGGCGGCCATCGCGTACAGCGCGTGCCCGCCACCGAAACGCAGGGCCGCATCCACACGTCGGCCTGCACGGTTGCGGTGATGCCGGAAGCCGACGAGATCGGCGAAGTCGAGATCAATCCCGCCGACTTGCGCATCGACACGTTCCGCGCCTCGGGCGCGGGCGGCCAGCACATCAACAAGACCGACTCGGCCGTGCGCGTGACGCACCTTCCGACCGGCATCGTCGTGGAGTGCCAGGACGACCGTTCGCAGCACAAGAACAAGGATCGCGCGCTCAAGGTGCTCGCCGCGCGCATCAAGGACAAGCAGTACCAGGAGCAGCACGCGAAGGAAGCGGCCACGCGCAAGAGCCTCGTGGGCTCGGGCGACCGCTCGGAGCGCATCCGCACCTACAACTTTCCGCAGGGGCGGCTCACCGATCACCGTATCAACCTCACGCTCTATCGCCTCGAAGCAATCATGGACGGCGACCTCGGCGAACTGATCGGCGCGCTCGTTTCCGAGCATCAGGCCGAGCAGCTCGCGTCGCTGGGCGACGCGGATTGAGCGTGCATCAAACATGAGCGAAGCCGTTACCGCTGAGGCGCTGCTGCGCGCCTCGCCGCTGCCCGCGCTCGAGACGCGCATTCTGCTGATGCACGTGCTCGGGTGGCGCCGCACCGAACTCATCACGCGCGGCGACGAGGCGCTTGAAACGAGCGCCGTCGCGGCCTACCGCGACCTCGAAGCGCGCCGCGCGCACGGCGAGCCGATTGCGCAGCTCGTGGGCGCACGCGAGTTCTACGGCCTCGACTTCGACGTGACACCCGATGTGCTGATTCCGCGCCCCGATACCGAGGTGCTCGTGGAAACCGCGCTTGCGGCGCTCGAAGGCATCGCACAGCCGCGCGTGCTCGACCTCGGCACCGGCAGCGGCGCGATTGCGGTGGCGCTCGCCTCGGCAAGGCCCGATGCGCGCGTCTGGGCCGTCGACCGTTCGGCGGCCGCGCTCGACGTGGCGTCGCGCAACGCCGCGAAGCTGCTCGACGCGGGGCGCCCCGGCGGCCTGCTCGCGTTCGTCGCGGGCAGCTGGTACGACACGCTCGATCCGGCGCTGCGCTTCGAGGCGATCGTGAGCAATCCGCCCTATATCGCAAGCGGCGACCCGCATCTGGAGCAAGGCGACCTGCGCTTCGAGCCGCGCGGCGCGCTCACCGACGAAGCCGACGGCCTCACCGCCTTGCGCGCGATCGTCGCGGGCGCACCGGCCCGGCTCGCGCCGGGTGGCGTGCTCTGGATGGAACACGGCTACGACCAGGCGGCCGCTGTGCGGGCGTTGCTCGAAAGCGCCGGTTTCACGGACGTGCGCTCCGAGCGCGATCTCGCCGGGATCGAGCGCATCAGCGGCGGGCGTCTTCCGTTGCCGGCTGGCTGAGCGTAACCAGGCGCATCTGAACACAACGCTGGCCACGCCCGGCCCGCTCAGGCGAAATCCGCTATCATTTCATCCTGCATTCCAACGTATTCAGCATCAATTCAATCGCAAGGTCAGTCATGGACACCCAACAACGCATCAAGCAGATCGTCGACGAAAACGCCGTCGTCCTCTTCATGAAGGGCAACGCGCAGTTCCCGATGTGCGGCTTCTCCGGTCGCGCGGTGCAGATCCTGAAAGCCTGCGGCGTCGATCAGTTCAAGACCGTCAACGTGCTCGAGGACGACGCGGTCCGCCAGGGCATCAAGGAATTCTCGAACTGGCCGACCATTCCGCAGCTCTACGTGAAGGGCGAGTTCATCGGCGGCTCGGACATCATGATGGAGATGTACCAGAACGGCGAGCTGCAGCAGCTCTTCGCCGCGGCGTAATTGCCGGCAACGGGGCGGCATCGGGCGCATTGCGTGGCGCCCGCGCCGTCCCGAGCGCACGGCGCGCTACGCCGGCGCTAGTCTTGAGGCGCCTTCGCCTCGACCTCACCTCGCCTTCGCTTCGACTCCCGCCTGACCGCCCGACGTGAATACTGCCTCCCAAGCCTCGCCTGCTATCGCACAACTGCCGCAACGCCGGCTGATCGTCGCGATCACGGGGGCCACGGGCGCGATTTACGGCGTTCACATGCTCGACATGCTGCGGCAGCTGGGCGGCGTCGAAACGCACCTGCTCGTTTCCGCCGCGGGCTGGCTCAACATCCAGCACGAGCTGCAGCTCACGAAAGACGACCTGCACGCGCGAGCCGATGTCGTGCATTCAGTACGCGATGTCGGCGCGACCATCGCTTCGGGTTCGTTCGCGACCGACGGCATGATCGTCGCGCCCTGCTCGATGAAAACGCTCGCGAGCGTCGCCCATGGCCTCTCCGACAATCTGATTGCGCGCGCCGCCGACGTCACGCTCAAGGAACGCCGCCGTCTCGTGCTGCTCGTACGCGAAACGCCGTTCAACCTCGCGCATCTGCGCAACATGACGGCAGTGACCGAAATGGGCGGCGTGATCTTCCCGCCGCTGCCGGCCTTCTACAACCAGCCGGCTTCGATCGACGAGATGGTCGATCACACGGTCGCGCGCGTGCTCGACCTGTTCGCGCTCGGGCCCGCACTCTCGCCCGCCTGGCCGGGGCTGCGCGGCGGCGACGAGTAAGCGCCCGCCGCATCTTTCTGCGCCGCTTCGATTATCAATATCGGCGACACAATCAATTCCCTTTCGCCCCGTTTAATTCGCGACGGTTGGGTCTTATATTGATCGCAATACGATACTTTCGGACCGCCCCGGCGCGGCCAGCTCACGATCATGACCACCCGCACGCCTTCCCTTTTCCTCTCGCACGGTGCGCCTACGCTGCCGATCGACCCGTCGCTGCCTTCTGGCGGCTTTACCGCGCTCTCGCAGCATTTGCCGCGTCCGCAGTCGGTGCTCATGCTTTCCGCGCATTGGGGCACGATGCGCCCCGCGGTGAGCACCGCCTCGCAGCCTGAAACCATCCACGACTTCTACGGCTTTCCGCGCGCGCTGTACGAAATCCAGTACCCCGCGCCGGGCGCGCCCGAGATGGCGCAGCGCGCAGCGGCGCTGCTGCGCGAGCAAGGCATTCCTGTCGATGAGCAAGCGCATGGCCTCGACCATGGCGCGTGGGTGCCCATGCTGCTGATGTTCCCCGACGCCGACGTGCCCGTCGCGCAGCTTTCGGTGCAGCCACGCGCCAACGCCGCGCATCACTTTGCGCTGGGCCGCGCGCTGCGCTCGCTGCGCGACGAAGGCGTGATGGTGATCGGCTCGGGCCAGATCACGCATAACCTGCGCGAGGCGGACTTCTCGGCGCGCCCGGAAGATGCCGATCCGCGCGTGGCCGAGTTCACGCAGTGGTTCGAGAATCACCTCGCCGCGCGCGACATCGACGCATTGCTCGACTACCGCCAGCGTGCACCGCACGCCGTGCTCATGCACCCGACCGACGAGCATCTGCTGCCCGTGTTCGCGGCGCTAGGCGCAGCCGACGACGACTACACACTCGGTGTGCAGTCGCTCGGCACCTACCAGCGCGCGCTCGCGATGACGAACTACGTGTTCGGCAGCGCGGTGCAATAACGCCGCGGCGAGCCGCCACGCAGGCTCGCGTTTGCTCAAAAGGCAAAAAAGCCCGCCTGAATCGCTTCAGGCGGGCTTTTTGTATTGCGCGACGCTTGCTTTGATACTTAGTGCGCGCCGATACCTTCGAGGACTTCGTCGTGCTCCTCGCGTTCCGCAAGGTACGGCGAGCGGTAGCCCGAATTCACGCCCCAGTAATAGAACACGAGCGAGATCAGCGCGACGACGAGCATGTCCCAACCGTAGGGAAGCAGACCGCTGCCGCCGAACTGCTTGCTGCCGAGCAGCGAGAGGAGCGCCATGATCGGCAGGTACGCGCACAGCCACCATGCAGCCTTCAGATCCTGGCCCCAGCCTTCATAGCCCTGCTTGCCCTGGAAGTAGAAGTACACCGGCAGCGCGACGACCATCAGCAGAATGATTTCGCCGGTCAGCGGCCACTTCGCCCAGTACAGGATCATCGAAGCGCAGACGAACGCGAACGGCGCGATCACCTTCATGAACGGCACGTTCAGCGGGCGCTCGATGTCCGTGGCGGCGCGCTTGAGCGCCATCAGGCTGATCGGGCCGGTCAGGTACGAAATCACCGTCGCCACCGAGATCACTGCCGCGAGCGAGCTCCAGCCGCGGAAGAAGAACATGAAGATGAACGAGACGAGCAGGTTGAACCACATCGCGTTGCGCGGCACGCCGTAGAACGGGTGCACGTTGCCGAACATCTTCGGCATCGTGTTGTTGCGCTCCATCGCGTAGATCATGCGCGAGGTCGTCGCCATGTAGGTCGTACCGGTGCCGCTCGGGCTCACGAACGCGTCCACATACAGCAGGATCGCGAGCCAGTTCAGGTTCAGCGCGATCGCGAGTTCCGCGAACGGCGACTTGAAGTTGAACGTGTTCCAGCCCTTCGCGACATCAGCCGGATTGACCGCGCCGATATACGCGATCTGCAGCAGCACGTAGATCACGAGCGCGCAGAGGATCGAGCCAATGACCGCAAACGGCACGCTCTTGGCCGGGTTGCGCGCTTCGCCCGCGAGGTTGATCGGGCTCTGGAAGCCGTTGAACGCGAACACGATGCCGCTGGTGGCAACCGCCGTGAACACCGCCGACCAGCCATACGGCGCGAACGTGGTCGTCTGGCCGAAATTCTCGTGGTGGAAGCTTCCAGCCATCAGGCCAATGATCGTCAGACCCGGGATGATGAACTTGAAGATCGTGATCGCGCTGTTGGCACGTGCGAACAGCTTCACACCCCAATAGTTGAGCATGAAGTAGATGATCACGAGAATCGCCGAAAGGCCGAGCCCTGAATGCGTCAATGACCCGTCGACGAAAAGCGCGTGCGCCCAGTCATAGGGCCAGGTACTCATGTACTGGATCGAGGCTTCGGCTTCGATCGGGATCACCGAGACAATGGCGATCCAGTTGGCCCACGCGCTGATGAAGCCCACCAGTGCGCCGTGCGAGTAGCGGGCGTAACGGACCATACCGCCCGACTCCGGGAACATCGCACCGAGTTCGGCGTAGGTGAGCGCGATGGCCAGAATGACCACGGCGCCGATGATCCAGGCGCAAACGGCCGCCGGGCCTGCAATCTTCGCCGCCTTCCACGCGCCGAACAGCCAGCCCGAACCGATGATCGACCCGAGGCCGGTGAACATCAGCGCGAACGGGCCGATGTTCCGTTGAATAGAACTTTTCACGTCTTCTCCTGTTTCAAGAGCAGCTCGACAACGCGTTTATCCCGTCTGTTGTGCGGGCGGGTTTCCCGCAGTTGTCGTACCTCCACACGAAAGATTGCGCCTGTAGGCGCAACTTCAGCGCGGCGCGTAGTTTAACCGGTTGCACCACGGAAGGGCGCCAAAAACGACGGCCTAATACAAAAAAGTCATTTGCTTATCAAGGTTTGTAAGGGTCAGTTTCGACCCTGTAGCAAAAAAATACGAACTTTCCCGGGGACCTAGTTGACCTTCCTGGCGTTTAGCCGTATAAAGTTCGGGCAGGATTTCAAGCGGCGAGTGTGAATAGGTCTTTCGTAGTTCGCCCATCAACGGTACTCCGGCTGGTCCCATACCCCTTCCTTGATTTTCGTGCACCTCTCGGGCTTCGGCCTTCATTCATTTTTAGGAAAGTAATATGGAAACCGGTACCGTCAAGTGGTTCAATGACGCTAAGGGCTTTGGCTTTATCACTCCGGACGGCGGCGGCGAAGACCTGTTCGCGCACTTCTCGGAAATCAAGGTTGACGGCTTCAAGACGCTGCAAGAGAACCAAAAGGTTCAATTCGAAGTCCGCACGGGCCCGAAGGGCAAGCAAGCTGCCAACATCAAGCCGGTCTAAGTACTGCGCTTATTGGTCTGCTAAGGCATTTAGGATCTGAACGCAGCTTCTGCGAAGTTCCTGACTAGCAAGCTTACCGAAAAACCCCACGCTTCTTCTCGAAGGTGGGGTTTTTTCTTGCCCGCGTTTTTCAGAACGGATTTTCAACGGGGATTAGCTTCCCCGCGCGTTCAGCCGTGCATTGAGACGCGCATTCAGCCGCACATTCAGCCGCACATTCAGCCGCGCATTCAGCCGAACAGGCGCTGCGCGTGAATGCCCAGGCCCGTCGCCACGCTGGCAAGACGGTCGCCGAACACGGCCTGCGACTGCGGAAACGCCTCCGCCAGCGCCTGCGTGAGGAATACGAGGCCGGTGGAGCCGCCCGTGAAGTAAAGCGCGCTCACCTGCCCGGGCGCCACACCCGCCGCCTGCACCGTTTCACGTGCGGCCTGCACAATGCGCCGCGTCTCCTCGCGGCCCGCCTCGACGAGTTGCGCGTCGCCGAATGCAAGGCGCAGATCTGTCTCGACCGCCTCGAGGTCGATCATCGTCTCCCCGCCCGCGGAAACACCGATCTTCGCCTCCTCGGCGCGCGCCGTGAGCGCGTGCCCCAGCCGCTCGTCGACCACGCGCATCAGCCGGTCGTGTTGACGCGTGTTCGGGTACAGATGGCGCATGAGCTTCAGCTCGGTCGCGCGCTTGGGCGTATAGATCGTGTTGATGAGGTGCCAGGTCGCCAGATCGAAATAGATGCGGTTCGGCACTTCGCGGCCCTCGGGGTCGAGCGACTGGTAGCCCAGTTCGCGCAGGATGGTCGCGAGTTCGACGCGGCGGTCGAAGTCGGTGCCCGCCACGTGCACGCCGTGGTGCGCGAGCACGTCGTCCTTGCGCTCGAGGCGCGACATACGATCCGGCCCCACACGCACGAGCGAGAAGTCCGACGTACCCCCGCCAATGTCGGCCACGAGCACGAGCCCTTCTTGCGCGAGGCGCGACTCGTAGTCGAACGCCGCCGCGATCGGCTCGTACTGGAACTCGATTTCCCGAAAGCCCACGCGGCGCGCGGCCGCTTCGAGCTGGTCCTGGGCGAGCCGGTCGGCGCGCGGGTCTTCGTCGACGAAGAAGACGGGGCGACCCAGCACAGCGCGTGTAATGGGCGCACCCGAGCAACGCTCGGCGCTGCGCTTCAGATGCTCCAGGAAGATCGTGATGATCTCGGTGTAGGGAATCGCGCTACCGTCGCCGAGGTCGGTCGTGCTTTCGGCAAGCGGCGAGCCGAGGATGCTCTTCATCGAGCGCATCAGCCGGCCGTCGAAGCCGTCGATATAGGAGGCAAGCGCCGCACGCCCGAATTCGCGCGTGTGTTCGTCGACGTTGAAGAACACCGCCGTGGGCAAGGTGGTGTGCGCGCCTTCCACCGGCGCGAGGCGCATCGCGCCGTCGGCCGCTGCCGGGAGCGCCACCGCCGAATTGGAAGTTCCGAAGTCAATCGCGCAGAAGCTGGTCATGGCAAGAGCGCGCCGCAGCGAATGCGCGCGCAAGAGAGGAAAGGTCGGGGGGATCGGCTTTGTAGCACGAAAGCGCGGCGCGCGGCAACCGCAGGCCCATGATGCGGCCCCGGGAAGTAAAAAACGCGCGGCCCGCGCCGCGCGTTTTTGCTCGGTTCGATAACCCGCTGCCCGCATGGGCGTTGGGCTATGTCCGGCTCAGCCCTTGAAGGGGTGCTTCCAGCCGTTTTCGTAGGCGATCTCGCCCACCGCCGAACGCGTGCGCTCCGCCTTCTCGCGATCGCGCAGCACCGGTTCCAGCTTCTCGGCTTCGCCGTAGTGGCCGATCGAGATGATCGACAGCGGCTCCACGTCGTTCGGCAGCGCAAATTCCTTGCGGAACGCCTGCACGTCGAAACCGCTCATCTGGTGCGCAGCGAGGCCCAGCGCGTGCGCCTGGAGCACGAGCGACATCGCCGCCGCGCCTGCGTCGTATTGCGCCGTGCGGTTCACTTCCCCCTTCGCGTTGAGCGTCTGCGCCGTCACGGCGATCAGCACCGGCGCCGGCGCGTTCCACTGCTGGTTGAACGGCACGAGCGTCGAGAACGCGCGCTTGAACGCGATTTCGTCGGCGCTACGGTCGAACACGATAAAGCGCCACGGCTGCAGGTTGTAGCCCGAGGGCGCCCAGCGCGCCGCCTCGATCACCGCGTGCAGCGCCTCGCGGCTCACCGGCTCGCTCGAATAGGCGCGCGGGCTCCAGCGGCCGGCGATGAGTTCGTGAATGGGCACGGCTGTCGGTGCGGGTTTGTGCTTCGTCATGCCTTGTGTGTCCTTGGGGTGGCGGGCGGCTTGCCCGGGGGTCACTAGAATAACCGCAGCGCGTGAAATACGCTCAAACGCAACGGGCGACGCTCATGCGTCGCCCGTTGGAATACGTCGAAGTGCGAACCGGCGCGTTCAAGTCGCGGTGCGCGTGCGCCTCGTCAGGCCGTTTGCACGCCCACGGCGCGCGGCCCGCCGTTGATGCGCAGCACGAGGAACGACGCGACGAGACACAGGCCCCCCGAAATCATCGACGCCACCGTGTAGGTGCCGAGACTCGCGCGCAACAGGCCCGCGCCGAACGCCGCGAATGCCGCGCCTAGCTGATGACCCGCCACGACCCAGCCGAACACGATCGGCGCGCGCTCCTTGCCGAAAACGTCGGTGGCAAGGCGCACCGTAGGCGGCACCGTCGCGATCCAGTCGAGGCCGTAGAACACCGCGAAAATCGGCAGCCCGAAGAAGTCGATGCCGAAGGCATGCGGCAGATAGATCAACGAAAGTCCGCGCAGCCCGTAGTACCAGAACAGCAGCACGCGGCTGTTGAAGCGGTCCGAGAGCCAGCCCGAGAGCGTCGTGCCGAACAGGTCGAAAATGCCCATCGTGGCGAGCAGCGAGGCGCCCTGCACTTCGGTCATGCCATAGTCGCCGCACATGGCGATGAGGTGCGTGCCCACATAGCCGTTCGTGCTCGCGCCGCAAATGAAGAAGCTGAAGAAGAGCAGCCAGAAGTCGCGCGTGCGGCTCGCCGAAAAGAGCGCGTCGAACGCGATCTTCAGCGGATTTTGATGCGGCGCCGGCGGCGCGACGGGGGTGCTTTCGTCCTCGCCGAACGGACGCAGATTCACGCTCGCGGGCCGCTCGGGCAGCAGGAACAGCACGAGCGGCAGCACCGCGGCGGCGGCCACGGCAACCACGAGCACCACCGACTGCCAGCCGTGCTTCTCCACGATCGCCGCGAGGAGCGGCAGGAACACGAGTTGGCCCGTGGCCGAGCTCGCCGTGAGGATGCCCATGGCAAGCCCGCGGTGCGAGTGGAACCAGCGCGTGACGACCGTGGCCGAAAGCGAAAGCGCCGCTACGCCGGTGGCGCCGCCCACCATCACGCCCCAGATCAGGATCATCTGCCACGGATGCGTCATCAGCGCGGAAAGCGCCACGCCCGCCGCCATCGTGCCGAGCGCCGCGAGCAGCGTGGGACGCACGCCGAAACGCTGCATGGCCGCCGCCGCAAACGGGCCCATGAGGCCATAGAGCGCGATGTTCACCGAGATGGCGAGCGAGATCGTCGCCCGGCTCCAGCCGAATTGATGCTCGAGCGGCACCATCATCACGCTGGGCGTCGCACGCGTGCCGGCCGCCGCCAGCAGCACCAGAAACACCACTGCCACGACGAGCCATCCGTAGTGGAAACGCCCGCCTATTCGCTTCGCTGCCCAGTTCATTGGTGCTCCTGTCACGGCGCGCCGGGTTTCGACATGCCTATGTTTTCGTTGGTATGACCGCTAGCTGCGACGATTCGCCATCGTTCGATTGTTACCGATCGGTCACAAGTGTGTTGCGATAGTAGTTACCGCTCGGTAACATGTCAAGCAATCACCCTGATCGCGAGATGCCCTCATGAAACACGAAGGCCACGACGAAACGTCAACCGCCTCTGCGCGCAAGCCCCGCCCCCGCGTGCAAACGGCCGGGGCGCGCGCCCACGAGCACCTGCTGCGCGCCGCCGACGAACTGTTCTACCGCGAGGGCGTGCGCGCGGTCGGCATCGAGGCTGTGGTCGAGCGCGCCGGCGTCAACAAGATGAGCTTGTACCGGCAGTTTTCGTCGAAGGACGATCTCGTCGTCGCCTACCTCCAGCGCTGCGATGTGCGCTTTTTCGAGCGCTTCGACGCCAGTCTCGCGAAGCATCCGGGCGAGCCGGCGAAGCAGTTGATGCAGTATTTCGAGGACCTCACGCACCGCGCCTCGGCGACGGGCTATCGCGGTTGCCCGTTCGTGAACGTCGCGACCGAATTCCCCGACGCCACGCATCCCGCGCGGCGCAGCGTCGACAACAACAAGACGAAGCTCATGGCGCGCCTCACCACGCTTGCGCAAGAAGCAGGAGCCAGCGATCCGGCCGCGCTTGCGGAGGAACTCGCGCTGCTCGTCGAAGGCATCTACGCCGCAAGCCAGACTTACGGCCCCGGCTGCGGCCCGATTCTCGCGGCGCCGCGCATGGCAAAGCTGTTGATCGAAGCGGCATGTCCACAGCGCTAGCCGCCCGTAAAATGACACGATGAACGAACCCGCTGCCCTGTCCCCCGACCACGCCGCCATTCTCGAAGCGACCCGCCACTGGCTCACGCGCGCTGTGATTGGCTTGAATCTCTGCCCGTTCGCGAAGAGCGTGTACGTGAAAAACCAGATTCGCTACGTGATTAGCGAGGCGACCGATCTCGAAGGTGTCCTCATCGATCTCGAGCGCGAGCTGCAAACACTCGCCCAAGCCGACGCCGCGGAGATCGACACGACACTGCTGATCCTGCCCCGTGCGCTCGCCGACTTCGCCGATTTCAACGACGCAACCTGGTTCGCCGAGCGCCTCGTGCAACAGTTGCGGCTGGAAGGCACGCTGCAGGTCGCAAGCTTTCACCCGCAATTCCAGTTCGAGGGCACCGAGCCCGACGACATCGAGAACTACACGAACCGCGCGCCGTATCCGATCCTGCATTTGCTGCGGGAGGCGAGCATCGAGCGCGCGGTCGAGGCATTCCCCGACGCCGCCGACATCTACGAACGCAACCAGGAAACGCTGCGCAAGCTCGGCTTCGACGGTTGGCAAGACTGGATGAACAAGCGCGACTGACGCCGCGCCGCCCACACGCTCAACCCTCGGTTGCCGCCTCCGGGGCCGCCTCGCCTTCGTCGGCGAAAAAGCGCTCGCGCAGGTCCGCGAGCCCAAAGGTATCGAGAATCTCGTTCAGCCGCTGCGCCGGACGGCGCCGCGGCAAATCCTTGTACTGGGCGATGATGAGTTCGTTCTTCATCGAGTGCTCCCAGCCCACCAGTTCCGTCACGCTCACCTGATAGCCGTGCGCCTCGAGCTGCAGGCAGCGCAGCACGTTGGTGATCTGGCTCCCGAATTCGCGCGTATGCAGCGGATGACGCCAGATCTCCGTGAGCGCCTGCCCGAGCGACTTGCCCTTATTGCGGCGCAGCACGCCCGCCACCTCGGCCTGGCAGCACGGCACGACCACGATGTAGCGCGCACGCTTCTTCAGTGCGAAGCGCAGGGCGTCGTCGGTGGCCGTATCGCAGGCGTGCAGCGCTGTGACAATGTCGATGGTGTCAGGCAGTTGCGGCGACGTAATCGAGTCGGCTACCGAAAGGTTCAGGAACGACATGCCGCCGAAGCCCAGCCGTTTGGCCAGCTCCTGCGAATGCTGCACGAGTTCGTCGCGCGTTTCGATTCCATAAATGTGTGACCTGTCGCGCTGATCCTTGAAGAACAGGTCGTAGAGAATAAAGCCCAGATAGGACTTGCCCGCACCGTGATCGACGAGGGTCACGTCGCGGCCATCCTGCTTGAGATCCTTGAGCAGCGGCTCGATGAACTGGAACAGGTGATAGACCTGCTTCAGCTTGCGGCGGCTGTCCTGGTTCATTTTCCCGTCGCGCGTCAGGATGTGGAGCTCCTTGAGGAGTTCGACAGACTGGTTCGGACGGACTTCGTAGGTCTTGCTGGACATCGGCGTGGTCACAGGAAAGGCGTGGCATGTCGCGAAACGTGCGACAGGCGACAGAAGGGTTGCGGTATTCCTGTCATTTTACGAAAAAAGCTAGTCAAGGCTGCCGAACCCATAAGAGCAGCGAGTGTCGTAATAGCGTCCAGGCACGCTGACCCACGTGCGGACAGGAGGGAGGGGTTGAGTAGAAGAGACACGAGGATTTTCGTCCCCGATGCCCAAAAAAGGACCAAAACGTAGCGCGACCAGCCGGCAACGAATCGACAGGCGCGCATTGGGAGGTCGCTCCGGGAGTGCCGGTTGCGATGAATCAGGCTGGCGCAGTCCTCGCTGCGCGAAGAGCGCACGACGCTGTATGGCCTTGCATGGGGCATGCAATGAATACGATACCTGACGGAAACGCAGAGCAAAAATTCCAGGAACTGCTTACGAAACTCATCACGGTTCCCGACTGGACGGAAAAGCAGCAACTGGAACTGGAAATGGCGCGCGACATCTCGGTGGAGATGCTGCGCGTTGCGGAAAGCATGCGCGACGGCCCATCGGATCTCGAAACCTGCCTGATCCTGCTGAAGTACGCGAAGGTGCTCGATTTCGTGATGTCGGCGTTGGCGTCGCGCCGCGATATCAAGCCGCAAACGCTGCGCGTGATTTTCAAGCTGGCAGGCCTCAAGGTCGACGAGGCCTATCCCGGGTGAAGCCGATGTGAACCTGACGTCAATCCGGCGCGGCGGCCTAACGCCGCCGACGCCGATGCTCGACTCCCATACGGGCCGTTAGCGGCCCGTACTCTTCTTTTTTGCCAACGATTTTGCCCGCCGCCGGCTCACTGCGCGCGCACCTTGAGGCGCCACAGCGAAGTCAGCTCGGCCACGCGCGCGCGATACAGCGGATCGCTGGGATCCGAGGCTTTCGGGTGCCGCGGACGAATGTCCTCCCGGCCCACCACTTCGAGTCCAGCCTCCACGATCATCTCGACGAGCGATTCGCGCGTGCGCAGCCCGAGATGTTCCGCGAAATCGGACAGGATCAACCAGCCCTCGCCGCCCGGCTCGAGATGGTCCTTGAGACCGCCGAGAAAACCGCGCAGCATGCGGCTCTCCGGATCGAACACGGCGTATTCGATGGGCGACGCGGGACGCGCCGGCACCCACGGCGGATTGCAGACGACGAGCGGCGCGCGCCCCGGCGGAAACAGGTCTGCCTCGACGACCTCGACCTGGGCGGCATAGCCGAGGCGCTCGAGGTTCTCACGCGCGCACGCCAGCGCGCGTGCGTCCTGATCGGTGGCGACCACGCGCTTCACACCGCGCGAGGCGAGCACGGCGGAGAGCACGCCCGTGCCCGTGCCGATATCGAAGGCCTTTTCGAGCGACGGCAGCGCCGTGCGCGCGACGAGATCGACATATTCGCCGCGCACCGGCGAAAACACGCCGTAGTACGGATGAATGTGCGCCCCGTTCAGCGCAGCGATCTCGACGCCCTTCTTGCGCCATTCGTGCGCACCAACGAGACCGAGGATTTCACGCAACGACACAGCAGAAGCTTCGCCATCGGGCGCGCCCCACGCCTCTTCGCACGCAAGACGAACGTCGGGCGCGCGGCGCAGGTTGATGCCGTAATCGCCTTCGAGCGGAATCAGCACCATGGCGAGCGTGCGGGCGCGCTGCGCCTGCGCCTGGCGGTGCAGATGAAACGCTTCGAGCGGTGAGGCGGGCGCCTTGGGCGACGCAGCCTTGCGGGGCTTGCGCTCCGCGCGGCGCGCCATGGCCAGTAGCAACTGACGCGCGTTCTGAAAGTCGCCGCGCCACAGCAGGGCGGTGCCTTCGCAGGCGAGGCGGTACGCGGTGTCCGCGGTCGTGCGATCGTCGGCGATGACCACGCGTTTGGGCGCCGGCACGCCCGCCTCGGAGCGCCAGCGCACCGTGCGCGGGCCTTCGGTGTCGGGCCAGGTGAGAGTGGGATGTTCGGTCATAGGTCGGATAGTCGATGCGGCGGGCCAGTTCGTCGATGCGTTGCCGGGCCGCCGGTTGGCGCCCCGGGGCGCCTTACGCGGCGCCATCATATAGCACGGCGACGCGGCACGTTCCGCCGCATCGCCTTTGCACCGATCATCGCTCAGACGTGCGGGCGCGTCGACTCGGCCAGACGGCATAGGACGAAACGCACGCGGGCGGCAGTAAAATGTGCGCCGACCGCGCCTCGCCAGGCCACGCCCACCCGCTCGAGACCATGCCAGAAACCACCCAGCCGACACGCCGCGCGCGCAAACCGCGCACGCGCCGCGCCAGCGCCGGAGGTGGGCTCGACGAGGGGTTTTACGCCGAACTGCTGCATATCGTAGGGCTGCGGGAGAACGTTTCCGGCGCAGGGCGCACCGTGACGCGACTCGCGCCGGACACGCGATTGCGTGGCGCACTGATCGAACTCGCGCTAGCGCGTCTTGCCGCGTGCGAGGTCGAGAGCCAGAACGAACGGACGGAGGCCGACCGCTTCGAACTCGCGCTGCGGCTTTGCATCGCCTGGATCAGCCGCCTGGTTTTTCTCAAGGTGCTCGAAACACGTCTGCTAACGCTCCACGGCGGCGATTCGCCGTACGCGTTTTTGAACGCACGGCGCATCCGCTCATTCAGCGATCTCGACGCACTGTGCGACGCCGTTCTCCATGGCGATGAAGCCGCGTCGCCCGCTCGCTTCGCTCACCTCCCCCGCTTCGACGGTTCGCTTTTCGAGCCGCAAGACCTGGACCCAAGCCTGCTCGGCATGGGCGCGCTCGACGAGAGCGCCACGCTACCGCTTTTCGCCGCAACCGTGCTCACCGATGCGGGCGGCGAGCGGCACGTGCTCGGGTATCTGCTCGATTTTCTTGGCGCGTTCGACTTCTCCGCCGGTTTGGTCGCGCACGAGCCAGCCGCGGCGAACGCGCGTTGCCTCGACGGCTCTTCGCTCGGGCTCGTCTTCGAAAAGCTCAATGGCTACCGCGATGGCGCGTGGTACACGCCAGGCTGCGTCGCGATGCAACTCGCCCGTCCCGCCATCGCGAATGCGGCGCTGAATCGATTGAATCGCGCCAACGGCTGGCACTGCACGAGCATCGATCAGCTATCCGAATTGATAGACGATCGCGACGAAGCTCAGGCGATTCTGGACTCGCTGCGCATCTGCGATCCCGCCGTGGGATCAGGGCATCTGCTCGTTTCAGCGCTCAACGAGTTGCTCGCGCTGAAAGTCCGCCTTGGCTTGCTGAACGCGTGCGACCTCGAAGCGCTCAGCGCCTGCCGCATCGACGTGACTGCGGACCGGCTTGGCGTCACGCACGCGGACGGCGAGCCGCTCACACACGAGCGCGATGGCGAGGCCATCCGCAAGATCGAAGCCGCGCTCTTTCGTGTCAAGCGGGACATCGTAGAGCGCTCGCTCTTTGGTGTGGACATCCATGCCGATTCGGTCGGCATGGCGCGTTTGCGGCTGTGGATCGAACTGCTCGAACACGCGGACTTCACCGCTTCGCTGCCAAACCTCGAGACCAACCTCAAGCAAGGCAACGCCACGCTCAGCCGTTTTGACTTCGATACGCCCATTCGCGAGTACGCAGCGCTAATCGCGAACTATCGTGCGAGTGCAGCAAAACTGCGGACGACCAACACACGCGCCGCAAGACGCGCCGAAGCCGCTCGATTCGCCCAACTGCGCGACACGTTGCGCAACGCGCTTGCAAATATCCCGGCCCAAACGCCGCCCAAAGAGGCCACGGCGTTCGAATGGCGCATCGAGTTCGCAGAGCTACTCACCGACGAAGGCCACTTCGAGCGTTTCGACGCCGTCATTGCGAATCCGCCCTATATCGATTCCGAGCGCATGATCAACCAGGGCCAGCGCGCGCTGCGCGAGCGCCTCGTGCAGCGCTGGCCGAGCGCGCGAGGCAACTGGGACCTGTACATCGTGTTCATGGAGCTAGGCCTCGCGCTCCTCAAGCCTGGTGGCGCAATGGCGTATCTCACGCCCGACAAGTGGCTCTCGAAGCCCTTCGGCAACGCGCTGCGCGCGCGGCATCTGGACAAGATCGAACGCATCGTCGGGCTCGGGCGTGACGTGTTCGAACAGGCGCGCGTAGATTCGATCATCACGGTCTTTCGCGAGTCGGGCACGCCCGCCATCGCGACTGCGCGCATCGAGGGCGAAACGCTTCGCGAGCTGGCGCAAACCGACAAACGCACGCTAGAGGCGCCGTGGCCGCTCGACGCGCTGCTCTCGCCACATGCCGCGTTCGTGCAGCGGATCGGCCGCGCGCACCCCACGCTCGGCGGTTTGCTGCCCTGCGAAAACGCATGCGCGACGTCGGACGCCTACCGGCTCGCGCCCCTCGTCGAAGAAGCTGAAAAGCATGCGCTCGCTGACCATCACTACCGCGTGGTGAACACCGGCACGCTCGGGCGCTACGTCTCGCGCTGGGGCAGCAAGCCGATGACCTACCTCGGGCGACGCTACAACGCACCCGTGGTCGAGCGCGAGCGTTTCGCCTCAACGTTCTCGAACGGCTACGGCGCGAAAGCCCATGCGAAAAAAGTGATCGTGAAAGGCCTCACGCGGCTCGACGCGACACTCGATCTCGCCGGCGACACCATCCCCGGCAAAACCACGCTTATCCTGCGCTCAAACGACGAGCCCGTGCTCAAGCTCGCGGCGGCGCTCCTCAACTGCCCGCTCTCGATTTTCCTGATTCGCGCGAAGTACGGATCGTCAAGCTACAACGGCGGCGTGGCATTCACGAAAGCGATGATCGACGCGTTGCCCGTGCCAGGCTGCGCTTCGGTGCGCGACGAGATCGCCGACTGCGTAACCCGGTTGCTGCGCGCTCACGAGTCCGGATGCGGCGCCCCGGAAGTGGAAGACATCGCGCGCGAGATAGATCGACGCCTTTACGCGGCTTTTGGCTTGTCAGGGCAGGAGATCGACCTCGTGGAAGGCCGCACCGGCCCGATCGCGCACGAAGCAAGCTGACCGGGCAGCCGCACGACGGCGTCACGGCGAGTCGGCTAGTCTTGCTCATCCTCGCGCGAGAGCAGACATCATGGAACGGCTACGATTCTTCAGTCCCTCCGACGAGAGCAGCGTGCTGACGTTATCGATCGCCACGACGTTGGTGATCGCCCTCATCGGCATCCTGTTCGGCCTGATCTCCGGCTCGTTTTCCATTGTGTTCGACGGCGTCTATTCGCTCATCGACGCGAGCATGAGCGCGCTCGCGCTCGCCGTCGTGCGGCTCATCACCTCCTACGCGGTCAACGTCGACCTGCCGCGTAAATGGCGCGAGCGCTTCACCATGGGCTTCTGGCATCTCGAACCCATGGTGCTCGGCCTGAACAGCACGCTGCTCGTGGGCGTGGCCGTCTATGCGCTGATCAACGGCGTGACGAACCTGCTCGCCGGCGGCCACGAACTGCACTTCGGCCCGGCGCTCGTCTACGCCGTGCTCACCGTGAGCGCCTGCGTGGCGATGGCGGTGTTCGAATCGCGCGCGAACCGCCGGATCCACTCGGACTTCGTGCGCCTCGACATCAAGTCGTGGATCATGTCCGCGGGCATCACGGCCGCGCTGCTGATCGCGTTCAGCGTCGGCTATGCGATTCAGGGAACGGCGTGGGAGCACCTCACGCCCTACGTCGACCCGGCGGCGCTCGTGGTGGTATGCGCGGTGATCATTCCGATTCCGCTCGCGGAAATCCGCCAGGCCCTGCTGGACGTGCTGCTCGTCGCGCCCGCGGATCTCAAGCAGCATGTCGATGCCGTCGCGAAACGCTTCGTCGAGCGCTACGCCTTTGAGTATTACCGCGCCTACGTCGCGAAAGTGGGGCGTTCGCGCGAGATCGAGTTGTATTTCGTCGTGCCGCCCGACATGCCGCCAAAGCGCATTGCCGAGTGGGATGCGATCCGCGACGAAATTGGCCGGGCCATAGGCGGAGACGAGTCGCACCGCTGGCTCACGATCATGTTCACGAGCGACCCCGAATGGGCGGAGTGAGCCCAGAAAGCACAAAGGGTTACGTGAATTTCACGTAACCCTTTGTCTTGACGCTTTACTTCGAATTTGGTGCCGGCTGCAGGACTCGAACCCGCCACCTGATGATTACAAATCAACTGCTCTACCAGATGAGCTAAGCCGGCATAGCCCGCTATTCTACTTCATTTCACGATCTTGAGGTGGCCCTTGCCGCCCTTGTTGCCGCCTTCGTCATCTTTATCGGCAGCGCGCGACGCGACGGGCGCGAGCGGTGCGGCAGATTCCTCGGCAGGCTCGTCGCGCACTTCGTGCGCTTCGGCTTCTTCGTGGTCCTCGGAGGACAGCACGTCGTCGGCGTCGCCCGCCGGCGACTCGACCGGGAACGCCATGCCCTGGCCGTTCTCGCGCGCGTAGATCGCGAGAACGTTCGACACCGGCACCTCGATCTTGTGCGACTTGCCCGAGAAGCGCGCGTGGAACTCGATCATCTCGTTGCCCATCTGCAGCTGGCTCGTCGCCTCGAAGCTGATGTTCAGCACGATCTCGCCGTCACGCACGAACTGGCGCGGCACGCGCGTGCGGTTGTCGACCCGCACCGCGATATGCGGCGTGAAGCCGTTATCGGTGCACCACTCGTACAGCGCGCGCAGCAGATACGGCTTGGTGGAAATCTCTTGCATCAACAATCCTTTCACGAGGCGGCATCCACACCCACGCTGCGCACGCCGCCTCTGTTACCTGCAACCGCCAGGATACTACTTAACGACGCATGACCTTTTCAGACGGCGTGAGCGCTTCGATGTACGCCGGACGGCTGAAAATGCGCTCGGCGTACTTCATGAGCGGCGCGGCGTTCTTCGACAGCTCGATGCCGTAGTGGTCGAGGCGCCACAGCAGCGGCGCGATCGCGACGTCGAGCATCGAGAACTCTTCGCCCAGCATGTACTTGTTCTTCAGGAAGATCGGCGCGAGCTGCGTGAGGCGGTCGCGGATCGCGAGGCGCGCCTTCTCGTGATTCTTCTCGGCGGCCTTGCCCTTCTCGTTCTCGAGCGTGCTCACGTGCACGAACAGTTCCTTCTCGAAGTTGAGCAGGAACAGACGCGCGCGGGCGCGCTGGACGGGGTCGGCCGGCATCAGCTGCGGATGCGGGAAGCGCTCGTCGATGTACTCGTTGATGATGTTCGATTCGTACAGGATCAGGTCGCGCTCGACCAGAATCGGCACCTGACCGTACGGATTCATCACGGCGATGTCTTCCGGTTTGTTGAACAGGTCGACGTCGCGGATTTCGAAGTCCATGCCCTTTTCGAACAACACCAGCCGGCAGCGCTGGGAGAACGGGCAGGTAGTGCCGGAGTACAGAACCATCATGATTTACATTTCCTCAATAAACCCAAAAGGCCAGCGGGCGAAAAAACCGCCTGACGGTCCCTGAACCGTCAGACGGCATCTCGTCGCACCGGCCCCACGTCGGTCAGGACGTGCCTATTTGATATCTTTCCAGTACGCGGCGTTCAATCGCCACGCGAAAAAGCTCAAGACGCCGAGGAACAGAAGCACCCACACGCCAAGCTGCCTGCGGGTTTTCTGCTCGGGTTCGGCCATCCAGCCGAGGTAGGCCACCAGGTCGGCCACGTCGGCATCATAATCCACAGGCGTTAGCGTTCCGGGCGTGACCTGCTGGAACCCGGCAAAGCGACGGATTTTTTCCCCGGTTTCCTCATCAGTCGTGTCCTCGAACTTCGCCGTGCGTATGCCCTGCAACTGCCACAGCACGTGCGGCATGCTCACGTTTTCGAACACCAGGTTGTTCCAGCCAGTCGGCCGCGTGTCGTCGCGGTAGAAGGTGCGCAGGTACGTGTACAGCCAGTCGCGCCCTTTCGCCCGCGCTTCCACAGAGAGGTCCGGCGGCGCCACGCCGAACCACGCCTTCGCGTCGTCCGGGCGCATCGCGATGGACATCGTGTTGCCGACCTTGTCGGTCGTAAACAACAGATTATCTTCGATTTGCTTCTGCGGAATGCCGAGATCCTGCAACCGGCTGTAGCGCATCAAGTTCGCACTATGGCAATTCAGGCAATAGTTTACAAACAATTTGGCGCCGTGTTGCAGCGAAGCAAGATTTTCGCCGTTATCGGGAGCGCGGTCGAGCGGAAAGTTTTCCTGCGCCGCCACAGATCCGACCCCGAATACACATGAGAGCGCCAGCGCGGCCAAGCCGGCCCGGACGCCGGCAGCCCGTATGCTCACCTTCGCGAGCGTCGAAAAAAGAGATTTTCTCGTCATATCTTCCTCGCTCGTCATTTAATGGGGCTTGAACCGCACGCGTTCGGGCGGCTGCTTGAACGTGCCAAGCGGCGTCCAGAACGGCATGCCGAGGAAGAAGGCGAAATAGACGAGCGCGCAGATCTGGGCGATCAGCGTGGCCGCCGGCGATGGCGGTTTCGTGCCGAGGAACGCGAGCGTCAGGAACGCCAGCACGAAGATGCCGAGAAACACCTTGTGGAAGAACGGCCGGTAGCGGATCGATTTCACCGGCGAGCGATCGAGCCACGGCAAGAAGAAGAGCGAGACCACCGCCGTGCCCATGACCACCACGCCCCAGAACTTCGACTCGGTGAAGTACATGGCGAGGATCACGAGCACCGCCAGCACCGGCAGCCCGGCGCGCCATTTGCCGCGGGCGCGCACGAGCGCGAGCAGGCCGAGCAGCGCGATCACGATCATCAGCACGATCTTGAACGGGTCGGTGGTGGCGCGCAGCATCGCGTAGAACGCCGTGAAGTACCAGACCGGCGCGATTTCAGGCGGCGTTTGCAACGAATTGGCCGGCACGAAGTTATTCGCCTCGAGGAAGTAGCCGCCCATTTCCGGCGCGAAGAACACGATCGCCGCGAAGATCATCAGGAAGATGCACACGCCCATGAAGTCGTGCACCGAGTAGTACGGATGAAACGGAATGCCATCGAGCGGCACGCCGTTCGCGTCCTTCTTCTCCTTGATCTCGATGCCATCCGGGTTGTTCGAGCCCACTTCGTGCAGCGCGATGATGTGGCAGATCACGAGCCCGACCAGCACGAGCGGAATGGCGATCACGTGGAACGCGAAGAAGCGGTTGAGCGTGACGTCCGACACCACGTAATCGCCGCGAATCCACAGCGAGAGATCCGGCCCGATGAAGGGGATCGCCGAGAACAGGTTCACGATCACCTGCGCGCCCCAGAACGACATCTGGCCCCACGGCAGCAGGTAGCCGAAGAACGCCTCGGCCATCAGGCACAGGAAAATCGCGCAGCCGAAAATCCACACGAGTTCGCGCGGCTTGCGGTACGAGCCGTAAAGCAGCCCGCGGAACATGTGCAGATACACGACCACGAAGAACATGGAAGCGCCCGTGGAGTGCATGTAGCGGATCAGCCAGCCCCACGGCACCTCGCGCATGATGTACTCGACCGAGGCGAACGCGAGCGTCGCATCGGGCTTGTAGTTCATGGTGAGGAAAATGCCGGTGATGATCTGGTTCACCAGCACGAGCAGCGCAAGCGAGCCGAAGAAGTACCAGAAGTTGAAGTTCTTCGGCGCGTAATACTCGGTCAGGTGCGCTTTCCAGGTCGAGGTCATCGGAAAGCGCTTGTCGATCCAGCCCTGCAGGCCGGCCGTCTCCCCCGCATCCTTTTCGGTTCCCGTCGTCATCACGCTTCTCCTTTTTCGTCCTTGCCGATCACGATCTGCGTCGGGGACGCGAACATGTAGCGCGGAATGTCGAGGTTTTGCGGTGCCGGCTTGTTCTTGAACACGCGGCCGGAGAGATCGTAGGTGGAGCCGTGGCACGGGCACAGGAAGCCGCCCGGCCAGCTGTCGGGCAGGTTCGGCTGCGGGCCTTCCTGGAAGCGCGGCGTCGGCGTGCAGCCCAGATGGGTGCAGACGGCAACCGCCACGAGAATGTTCTGATGCTCGGCGCGCGAACGGAATTCGTTCATGCAGTACTCCGGCATCGGCATCGAGAACGGATGCTCGGAGTTCGGATCGGCCAGGTCGGGATCGGCCTTCTTCACGTCGGCCATCATGCGATCCGTGCGGTACAGGATCCACACGGGCTTGCCGCGCCAGGCCACGGTCATCATCGAGCCGGGCTGCAGATTCGTGATATCGGCTACGACGGGCGCGCCGGCGGCACGCGCTTTTTCGGATGGTGCAAAGGAACCTACGAAGGGTACGACAGTGGCCACGCCTCCAATGCCACCTGCTACGGACGTCGCAATCAGCCAGGTTCGGCGGCTGCCATCGACGCGGTCATTCTCGTTGTCTCGCATCACATCGCCCCACTTCTGAGTTGGATTTTTCCGTCACGCCAGCTTACCCGCGGTGCTGCCGAACGCTAGTTTGCTCGAATGGAGTTGGCATTTACAAGGGGCGTTCTCGAAAAAGCTTCGGAAGTCCTTGATATCTCGGGGTTTTCCCGCAGAAAAGAGGGCCACTTTCTTTTCAGCTTGTAAATGCCCGATGAATAAAACGATGCTGCACCACGACAATTTTCGCCTTGCGAACGCCGGCATGCGCATGGAAAAGTTCGTTTAAACGGGATTGTCGATGTCGATGAAAAGATGCTCGATGTTGAACGCTTCCGAGAGGTGCGCGCCCACCGCCTGCACGCCGAAACGCTCGGTTGCGTGGTGGCCCGCCGCGAGAAACGCCACCCCGCTTTCCGCCGACGTGTGCGTGGTCTGCTCGGAGATCTCGCCGGTGAGGAAGACGTCGGCGCCGGCGTCGATCGCGGCGTCGAAGTAGCTTTGCGCGGCGCCCGTGCACCAGGCCACGCGGCGCAGCTGCCAGTCGGGGTCGCCCAGCACGAGCGGCGCGCGGCCGAGCGTTTGCGTGACCTCGGCGGTGAAGTGCGCAAGCGTGATCGGCATGGGCAGCGTGGCCATCCAGCCGAGATCCTGCTCGCCGAAGCGTTGTTCGCCGATCCAGCCGAATCTGGCGCCCAACTGCGCGTTATTGCCCAGTTCCGGATGGCTATCGAGCGGCAGGTGGTACGCGAACAGGTTGATATCGTTCGCGAGCAAGGTCTTCAGGCGCCGGTATTTGCGGCCCGTGATTTGCGGCGCTTCGTTCTTCCAGAAGTAGCCATGGTGCACGAGCACGGCGTCGGCGCCCCACTCGAGCGCGGCTTCCAGGAAGGCGAGTGAAGCGGTCACGCCCGTGGCGATCTTCTCCACCCGACGCCGCCCTTCGACCTGCAAACCATTGGGGCAGTAGTCCTTGAACCGCGCGGATTCCAGAAGATTGTTCAGATACAATTCCAGTTCGATCCGATCCATATAATCCTCTAATCTTCAGATGCTTAGACGCTTTTGGCTGTTCTTCGCCCAGGCGGTGACGGTCCTGCTGGCGTTGATGTTCATCATCGCCACGCTCAAACCGCAGTGGCTGCAGCACCAGGGGCAGTTCGGCAAGCAGCTTGCCGAACCGATCGTCGCACTGCGGGAGGTGGCGCCAGGCATCGGTGGAGGCACCACCCAGGGCTCCTATGCGGACGCCGCCCAGAAGGCAATGCCCGCGGTCGTCAACGTGTTCTCGAGCAAGGATGGGTCGCTGCCGCCCGACCCCCGCCAGAACGACCCGCTATTTCGCTACTTCTTCGGCGATCGCAACAAAAACCACAAGCAGCAGGAGCAGCCTGCCGCCAACCTCGGTTCGGGCGTCATTGTCAGTCCGGACGGTTACATTCTAACGAACCAGCACGTGATCGACGGCGCGGACCAGATCGAAATCGCGCTTTCCGACGGCCGCACCACCAACGCGAAGGTGATCGGCATCGACCCGGAAACCGATCTCGCTGTGCTCAAGATCAACCTGCCGAACCTGCCCACCATCACGCTCGGCCGCATGGACCAGACGCGCGTGGGCGACGTCGTGCTCGCCATCGGCAACCCGTTCGGGGTGGGACAAACGGTCACGATGGGCATCATCAGCGCGCTGGGCCGCAATCACCTCGGCATCAACACGTTCGAAAACTTCATTCAGACCGACGCGCCAATCAATCCGGGCAACTCGGGCGGCGCGCTCGTCGACGTGAACGGCAACCTGCTCGGCATCAACACGGCCATCTACTCGCGCTCGGGCGGCTCGCTCGGCATCGGCTTCGCGATTCCCGTCTCCACGGCGCGCAGCGTGCTGGAGAGCATCATCACCTCGGGTTCGGTCACGCGCGGCTGGATCGGCGTAGAACCGCAGGACGTGACGCCCGAGATCGCCGACTCGTTTGGGCTCAAGGAGAAGTCTGGCGCGATCGTCGCAGGCGTGCTGCAGGGCGGCCCCGCCGACAAGGCCGGCATTAAGCCCGGCGACGTTCTGACCTCGGTGAACGGCGAGGCCATCACGGACACCACACGCCTTCTGAACGTGATCGCGCAGATCAAACCGGGCACCGACGCGAAGATCCACCTCGTGCGCAAGAACAAGGACATGGATCTCGACGTGCTGATCGGCAAGCGCCCGCCGCCGCCGAAGCAGCCGGCCCAGGAAGACGGCGAAGGCGACGACGACGGGGGCTGATCCGTCACAGGCCGGGCGTCGCGCCCTGCCCGTTTCCAGAATGCGAAAAGGCCGCGAACTCAAGTTCGCGGCCTTTTCGTTTGCCTGCGGTTTTCTGCGCAGCGCCAGCGAGGTTAGCTCGCCGGCTGACTCTCGTCCGCGGGTTTCTTCTCGCCGGTGCCAATGAAGATACGCGCCGCGATGATGCCCAGCTCGTACAGCACGATGAGCGGCAACGCGAGAATGAGCTGCGAGAACACGTCCGGCGGCGTCACGACGGCCGCGACGATGAACGCGCCAACGATCACGTAGGGCCGGACCTGCTTGAGCTTCTTCACGGTGACCACGCCCATGCGCACGAGCAGCACCACGATGATCGGCACCTCGAAGGTCACGCCGAACGCAATGAACATGGTGAGCACGAAACTCAGGTAATTGTCGATATCGGTCGTCATCTCCGCGCCAAGTGGCGCGTTGTAATGCGCCATTACGCGGAAGATGGTCGGGAACACCACGAAATACGCGAACGCCATGCCGCACAGGAAGAGCGTGTAGCTGCTCGCCACGAGCGGCGCGACGAGCTTCTTTTCGTGCTGGTAAAGGCCGGGAGCGACGAACGCCCAGATCTGGTAGAGCACGACCGGCAGCGCGATCACGAAGGCCACGAGCATCGTGACCTTCATGGGCACGAAGAACGAGCCGGTCACGTCGGTGACGATCATCTTGCCGTCGCGCGGCAGGTTCTGCATGAGCGGACGCGCAAGCAGACGGAATATATCGGGCGCCCAGTACACGAGCCCGATGAACACGACGATCACGGCAAGGCCCGCGCGAATAATGCGGTCGCGCAGTTCGACGAGATGGGAAATGAAGGTCTCTTCGGAGCCTTCGTCCAGTTTTTGCTGGGGGTCGCTCACACCGGCCCTCTGTTGGAAATGGTCGTGCGCAAATGCGAATCCGCGTCAGAAGAACCGCGTGGGCCGGCGCAGGCTTGCCGGCGTGTGCTGTGCCACGCGCGCAGCGCCGGATTGCACTCGCGTACGGCGCAGCGTGGCGCGTTTGTACCAGACAGGCGCGGCGCTTTGCTTCACGCGCCAGTTCTTGCGCTTCGCACCGCTCGCGCCCGCGTTGCCGGAGCGCCATCCCGATTGCGTTGCGGTGCCGTCCATCACGTTGGCCGCAGCGCCTTCCAGACTGGCAGGATCTGCGCCGCCCGCGATGCTCGGCGACACCGACGTGCCCGCGTTCCAGGCGTCGTTCAACTCGGTTTCATGCTTGCGCAGGTTGTCCTGAACGTTCTTTTCGACGTTCTGCGCCGCCTCCTCGAACTCGGTCTTCATGCGGCGCAACTCGTCGAGTTCGATCTCGCGCGTGACTTCCGCCTTGACGTCGTTGATATAACGCTGCGCGCGCCCGAACAGCGCGCCCGCCGTGCGTGCGACACGCGGCAGCCGCTCCGGTCCGAGAACGACCAGCGCGACGACGCCGATCAGCGCCATCTTGGTTAAACCGAGATCGAGCATGAATGGAGTTTTCCGTCAGCCTTGGCTGTCTTGTTAGTCACAAGCTGTGGTCACGAGCGGGATTCAAGCTGGAAAACAGGTGGCGGCGAGAAAAAGGCCGCCACGCGTTTTAGCGGTAGTCGTTCGAGCGCTGCGTCTTGTCCTTGGCTTCGACGTCGACTGCGCCGCCGTCGGCCGGCAGCTCACGCTTTGGCGCGTCGGCGCCTTCGCTCTCGCGCATGCCTTCCTTGAAACCCTTTACCGCACCGCCCAGATCGCTACCGATATTGCGCAGCTTCTTGGTGCCGAAGACGAGCGCAACGATCAACAAGACGATCAGCCAGTGCCAAATGCTCAACGAACCCATGATTCACTCTCTCCTTAACCCCGTCGCCGCGCGATGTGCGCGACGCGATAAATTGTGCCTGTTTGATGTTGCACCGACGTGGCGTGCGACCCTTTAGCAAAACGCGGGGTTCGCCCCACGCCATCCATCATTTATACCGACTTTCACCGCCCTCGGCACTCAGCCCATGCGGTGCCACGGACGCGGCCCGGCCAGCAAATGCGCGTGCAGATGGTAGACCTCCTGCCCGCCGCCCGGCCCCGTATTCACGACCGTGCGAAATCCGGTGTCGCCGCCCGTGTACGAGACGCCCAGCTCCTTGGCGAGCCGCGCGACCAATACAAACATTCTACCAAGCAGCGGTGCGTCGTTTTCACCGCAGTCGGCAAGGGTGGAAATATGCTGGCGCGGAATGACGAGGACGTGCGTTTCGGCTGCGGGCCGGATGTCGCGGAAGGCGACGAATTCGTCGTCTTCATACACCCGGGTGCTGGGAATCTGGCCATCGGCGATCTTGCAGAAAAGACAGGTGCTGCGGTCGTGACTCATGGTGCTCCTGGTGAGCAGCGCCGCACACGCACCCGGCTGCCCTCAAAACCAGGCGCGCGGATTGTGCAGCGGCTTGTTGTCGTACAAGTACAGCCAGCCTTTGATGATACGGTACAACGTCCAGATTGCGACAGCCCACAAAATTGGAATGCCGACCAGCACGAAGATGAGCACGCCGCCGATCAGATGGCCGGCGAGGCCAAGCCAGAACGTGCGGATTTGCCAGGTGAAGTGCTGCTCGTAGGGCGTGCCGAGCGCTTCGTCGCGCTTGAGGTAATTGAGGATGATGGCCACCAGCACCGAAATGCCGCCGGTGAGCCAGTACACCGCGTAGAGCGCGTACAGCACGTGCGTGAAAGTGCGCAGGCTGCGCAAACGGTCCGCGTCAACGCCGTTGCGGTACGAAGGGGGCGGATAGTCGCCAGACGTGGACATGTCGTTCATCTCCTGTCGATCCAGAGTTAGCGCTTTAGCGGTTACTCCGGTCCCATGCAGAACGTGGGGTGGGTTGCGCTGCGCGCCAGCCTCAGTCGCCGTTCTCTTCGCGCTCGCGGCTCTTGCGCAGCGCCTTTTCCTCAAGACCCGAAAGACCCTCGCGGCGTTCCAGTTCCGCGAGCACGTCGGCGGGACTCAGATCGAAATGCGAGAGCGTGACGAGGCAATGGAACCACAGGTCGGCCATCTCGCCGACCAGCGCCTTCGGTGCGCCGCCCTGGCGCACGTCCTTCGCGGCCAGCACGACTTCCGTTGCTTCTTCGCCGACCTTCTTGAGCACTGCGTCGTCGCCCTTGTGAAACAGGCGCGCGACGTAGGAGGCGTCCGGATCGCCGCCTTTGCGGCTGTCGATCACCGCTGCGAGGCGCAGCAGGGTGTCGTTGGTGTTCAGTTGCGTCATTTGTAGATGTGTTCGGGGTCTTTCAGCACAGGGTCGGCGGCGACCCAGCGGCCTTCGTCGACGGTGCCTTCGAATTGCTGGAAAAAGCACGAGTGGCGGCCCGTGTGGCACGCGATGCCCGACACCTGCTCGACCTTGAGCAGCACGACGTCTTCGTCGCAGTCGAGGCGGATGTCGCGCACGTGCTGCACGTGGCCCGACTCCTCGCCCTTGAACCACAGGCGCTGGCGCGAGCGCGAGAAGTACACGGCGCGGCGCAGCTCCACCGTCTTGGCGAGCGCTTCGCGGTTCATCCAGGCGAACATCAGCACGTCGCCGGTGGTGGCTTCCTGCGCGATCACCGGCACGAGGCCGCTCGCGTCCCAGTTGACCTTGTCGAGCCAGTTGGCGTTGGCAAGGTCGTTGGTTGGTTCGTTGCTCATCGCGTCACATCCTCACCGAGATGCCCTGGTCGGCCATGAAGCGCTTCGCCTCGCCCACCGTGTGCTCGCCGTAGTGGAAGATGCTCGCCGCCAGCACGGCGTCGGCACGGCCCTTGACGATGCCGTCTGCGAGGTCCTGCAGGCCGCCCACGCCGCCCGAGGCGATCACGGGAATCGGCACAGCGTCGGACACCGCGCTCGTGAGGGCGAGGTCGAAGCCGCTCTTCGTGCCGTCGCGGTCCATGCTCGTGAGCAGGATTTCGCCCGCGCCCAGCTCGGCCATCTTGCGCGCCCATTCCACGGCGTCGATGCCCGTGGCCTTGCGGCCACCGTGCGTGAACACTTCCCAGCGCGCGGGTTCGCCCGGCGCGGACGTCCGCTTCGCGTCGATGGCGACGACGATGCACTGCGAGCCGTATTTGTCGGCGGAATCGCGCACAAGCTGCGGATTGGCGACGGCCGACGAGTTCATGCTGACCTTGTCCGCCCCGGCGTTGAGCAGGCGCCGCACGTCCGCCACGGCACGCACGCCGCCGCCGACGGTGAGCGGAATGAAGACCTGCGAAGCCACCGCCTCGATGATCGGCAGGATCAGGTCGCGCTGGTCGGAGGTCGCGGTGATGTCGAGAAACGTCAGTTCGTCGGCGCCCTGGTCGTCGTAGCGGCGCGCGATTTCGACGGGGTCTCCCGCGTCGCGCAGTTCGACGAAATTGACGCCCTTCACGACGCGCCCGGCGGTCACGTCGAGGCAGGGGATGATGCGTTTGGGTAGAGCCATGATCTTGCCGAAGTTGCGAGTCGGTGTGAGTGCGGCGAGCGACTTTCGCGAGGACGCTGCCGACCCCGGTTGGGGCCTGGCACGCAGCCCATTGTCGCGCGCTTTGCGGCTTGCCTTGCGCCTTTAGGCGAAATTATCCCGCGCGGGCGCCAGTCCCAATGGAGATGGCGGCGCAGCACCAAAAACAAAAGGCCTCCCGTTACGGAGGCCGGCGTTCGACGCGTTACGCGTCGTCCGATTCGCGCAGGCTGTCTGCGCGCGTTTGCGCGGCGGCGAAATCGAGGTCGCCCGAGTAGATCGCGCGACCGCAGATCACGCCTTCCACGCCTTCGTCCTCGACTTCGCACAGTGCGTCGATGTCGCCGAGGTTGGAAAGACCGCCGCTCGCGATGATCGGAATCTTCACCGCACGCGCGAGGCGCACCGTCGCTTCGATGTTGATGCCCTGAAGCATGCCGTCACGGCCGATGTCGGTGTAGATAATCGACTCGACGCCGTAGTCCTCGAACTTGCGCGCGAGGTCCACGACTTCGTGGCCCGTGAGCTTGCTCCAGCCGTCGGTCGCGACTTTGCCGTCTTTCGCGTCGAGGCCGACGATGATATGGCCCCCGAATGCCGTGCACGCTTCCTGGAGGAAGCCCGGATTCTTCACGGCGGCGGTGCCGATGATCACATAGGACAGGCCGTCGTCGAGATAACGCTCGATGGTGTCGAGGTCGCGGATGCCGCCGCCGAGCTGCACGGGGATCTCGTCGCCGACTTCGCGGATGATCTCGCGAATCGCGTCTTCGTTCTTCGGCTTGCCGGCAAACGCGCCGTTCAGGTCGACGAGGTGCAGGCGCCGCGCGCCGCGCTCGACCCAATGTCGGGCCATAGCCGCCGGTTCCTCGGAGAAAATCGTCGCCTGGTCCATATCGCCTTGTTTGAGGCGCACGCAGTGACCGTCTTTGAGATCGATGGCCGGAATCAGCAGCATAGCTTCGGGTGTGTCTGGGAATGGGGTTGAAGTCTGCGGCGCCGGCGGAAAAAAGGCCCGATCCGACGCCGTTTCGCTAGTTTAGTACAACTCTTTCGGCGGCCTTGCTGACGCAAGTCGTATGCCGCGGCGCTCGTGCGCGAAGGCGGCTGCGAGCGTCAGCGCCGCAGGAATTCAGGGGTTCCAGTGGACGAAGTTGCGATAGACGCGCAAGCCCGCAGCGGCGCTCTTTTCCGGGTGGAATTGGGTGGCGAAGATGTTATCCCGCGCCACTGCCGAGGTAAAGGCCGCGCCGTACGGCGTTTCGCCCACGGTGTGCGCCGCATCCGCCGGAACCACATAGTAGCTGTGCACGAAGTAAAAGAAGCTTTCGTCGGGCACGCCGTCCCACAGGGCGTGGGCGCGCGCCTGGCGCACGCGGTTCCAGCCCATTTGCGGGACCTTGAAGCGCGAGCCGTCGTCCTGCAACTGGCCTTCCAGATCGAAGCGCACGACCTTGCCGGGCAACAGGCCCAGGCCCTTCGTGTCGCCTTCCGCGCTCCAGTCGAACAGCATTTGCTCGCCCACGCATACGCCCATGAGCGGCTTCGTGCGCGAGGCTTCGAGCACGGCGTCCTGCAGGCCCGACTCCGCCAGGCTGCGCATGCAGTCGGGCATCGCGCCCTGACCCGGCAGCACCACGCGGTCGGCCGCGCGGATCGCTTCGGGGCGCTCGACGATAGCCACGTCGGCTTCCGGTGCGGCCTGCCTCAGCGCCTGGGCCACCGAACGCAGGTTGCCCATCCCATAATCCACAATCGCAATTGAAGTTTTCATCTCGAATCCGGCCTGCTCAGCAGGCCCTGCCCTTGGCTGTGTGGGCGCCAGTGCGCCGCGATGTGCCCTGATCTGCCTTCGAAGCCGTCAATGTACGCCACCTGGCGCGCGCAAGCCCATAAGCCGAACGGCTAATGTGGCGCGCATGCTGCATGCGCCTGCGCCTTCCGCGCGGCGCTGCCCGCCTGCTGGTCGGTGCAAGGCGCCCCTTAGAGGCTGCCCTTCGTCGACGGAATCTTGCCCGCCTGACGTTCGTCCAGTTCGGCGGCCTGGCGCAGCGCGCGGCCGAATGCCTTGAACACGGTTTCCATCTGATGGTGCGCGTTGAGACCGCGCAGATTGTCGATGTGCAGCGTCACGCCGGCGTGGTTCACGAAGCCGCGGAAGAATTCGATCGACAGGTCGACATCGAACGTGCCGATGCGCGCGCGCGTGAACGGCACGTGGAATTCGAGGCCCGGACGGCCCGAGAAGTCGATCACGACGCGCGAGAGCGCCTCGTCGAGCGGCACGTAGGCGTGACCGTAGCGGCGAATGCCCTTCTTGTCGCCAATGGCCTGCGCCACCGCCTGGCCGAGCGTGATGCCGACGTCTTCCACCGTATGGTGGTCGTCGATATGCGTGTCGCCATGCGCCTCGACTTCCAGATCGATCAGACCGTGTCGTGCGATCTGGTCGAGCATATGGTCGAGAAACGGCACGCCGGTCGCGAGCTTTTGCTCGCCGGTGCCGTCCAGATTGAGTTTCACGCGGATTTGCGTTTCGCTGGTGTTGCGAACGACTTGCGCGACGCGCATGGCAATTTCCTTCAAACAGCCCGTAACAGGAGAGTGGGAGAACGAAGCTTCGGCTTAACGGAGCACGAGCTTCAGGGCAGCGAGCAATTGTGCGTTTTCGTCGGGGGTGCCGACGGTCAGGCGCACACAGTTCGCAAGCAATGGGTGCATTTTACCCACGTTTTTGATCAGAATCCGGGCAGACAGCAGCGTGTCAAAAACCGCGGCCGCGTCGGGCACGCGCACGAGCAGGAAATTGCCCGCGCTTTCGAACACCTGGGCGCCCGGAAGTTTCGCCACTTCGGACGCGAGCGCTGCACGCTGTGCGCGCAATTGCGCGGCCTGCGCGTCGAGCACATCCACATGGTCGAGCAACAGATCTGCGGCCGCCTGCGTGAGCACGTTCACGTTGTACGGCGGACGCACCTTGTCGAACTCGTTGAGCCACGTCGGACGCCCGGCCAGATAGCCGAGGCGTATGCCTGCGAGCCCAAGCTTCGACATCGTGCGCATTACGACCACGTTGTCGAACTCGCCCACGCGCGGCATCCAGCTTTGCATCGCGAACGGCTGGTAGGCCTCGTCGATCACCACGAGGCTCTTCGCCGTCGCAGCGGCCGCGATCACGCGCTCGATGTCGGCGTCGGCGAACAGCGTGCCCGTCGGGTTGTTCGGATACGCCAGCCAGATTACGGCCGGCGTGTGCTCCGCGATAGCCGCGAGCGTCGCCTCGAGGTCGAGCGTGAAGTCCGCCTTGAGCGGCACGCCGACGAACTCGACCTGCGCGAACTTCGCCGACATCGCATACATGACGAAGCCCGGCACCGGCGCCAGCACTTTCGCGCCCGGCTTCGCGCACGCCGTGGTCACCATGCTGATGATCTCGTCCGAGCCGTTGCCGAGCAGGACGTCGCAGTCGGCCGGCACGCGCATGACCTGCTTGAGCTTGGCGATCAGCGCTTCGGGACGCGGCGCGGGATAGCGGTTCAGCGCGACTGCCGCGAGGCGTTCGCCCAGTTGCTCTGCAAGGTCGGCGGGCAGTGCAAACGGGTTCTCCATCGCATCGAGCTTCACAAAACCGGAAGCGTCGGGCACGGGGTAACTCGTCATCGCGAGCACGTCGCGACGGATGATGTCTTGTGGTGTCGTCATGTCGAAAAGCGGCTCGCGAAAAGCGAGGCCGCCGGCACGGACCGCTCGGCAAGCCGGCGGCCCTGGTTATCGTCGTGGTCTCTGCTGCGTGTGGGTCACTACGGGTCGAACGGCGGGTGCAAACTGCGGCACCCGCACACTTGCGGGGCCTGTCGTCGCGCAACGTCTCCATGCCGCGCGGCGGCTCATTCAACCCGCTTCTGCAAGTTGTGAGGCGTGCTTCACACCGGCTTCATGCGAAATTCGGCGCTGCGCGCGTGCGCTTGCAGGCCTTCGCCATAGGCGAGTTCGGCCGCAATCTCACCGAGCGTCTGCGCGCCTTCCGCGCTGACTTCGATGAGGCTCGAACGCTTGATGAAATCATAGACGCCGAGCGGCGAGGAGAAACGTGCGGTACGAGACGTAGGCAGCACGTGATTCGGCCCAGCGCAGTAGTCGCCGAGGCTTTCGCTCGTGTAGCGGCCAAGGAAGATCGCGCCCGCGTGGCGAATTTCGGCGCCCCACTTCTGCGGCTCCAGCGCCGAGATTTCGAGGTGCTCCGGCGCGATCTCGTTGGCGATGGCGCAGGCCTCCGCCATGTCGCGCACCTTCACGAGCGCGCCGCGGTTCGTGAGCGACGTGGCAATGACTTCGGCGCGCGGCATGCTGGGCAGCAATTCGGCGATGGCGTCTTCCACGCGCTTGATGAAGCCTTCGTCCGGGCACAGCAAGATGGACTGCGCGAGCTCGTCGTGCTCGGCCTGCGAGAACAGGTCCATGGCCACCCAGCGCGGATCGGTCGTGCCGTCGCAGATCACGAGGATTTCCGAGGGGCCCGCGATCATGTCGATGCCAACCGTGCCGAACACGCGGCGCTTGGCCGAAGCGACGTAGGCGTTGCCCGGCCCGCAGATCTTGTCGACGGGCGGAATCGTGTTCGTGCCGTACGCGAGCGCGGCCACGGCCTGCGCACCGCCGATCGTGAACACACGATCGACGCCGCCGAGCAGCGCCGCCGCCAGCACGAGCGGGTTCTTCACGCCGTCGGGCGTGGGCACGACCATGATGATTTCGCGCACGCCCGCCACCCGCGCGGGAATCGCATTCATCAGCACGGACGACGGATACGCGGCCTTGCCGCCAGGAACATAAAGGCCTACGCGGTCGAGCGGCGTGACCTTTTGGCCGAGCACCGTGCCATCCGCTTCGGTGTACTGCCAGCTATGCGAGCCGCACTCGATGCGCTGCTTCTCGTGGTAGCCGCGCACGCGCGCCGCCGCCGCTTCGAGCGCCGCGCGCTGCTTGGGCTCGAGGCTCTCCAGCGCCGCTTCGAGTTCGGAAAACGGCAGTTCGAGCGCTGCGACGCTCGTCGCGGTGAGGCGGTCGAAGCGGTTCGTGTAGTCGAGCACGGCGGCGTCGCCGCGCGCCTTCACATCGGCCAGAATCTGCGCGACGGAGCGCTCGATGGCCTCGTCCTCGCTCGCCTCGAAGGCGAGCACCGCGTGCAGCGCCTTCTTGAAGCCTTCGGCGCTGGAATCGAGTTTGCGCATCGTGATAGCCATGCTGGTATCCATCCGTTACGTTGTGCGCGCCACGCCTTTTGAGATGCGCCGCGCGCGAGGCGGCGCGTCATTGCGCCTGCCCTTAGTGCTCGTTGCTTTCGACTCGGCCAGCCTGTTCAGGCCGACTGCGCGCCGCGCGACGCGCGTTCGAACGCGTCGATGATGGGCCGCAGCGCGGCGCGCTTGAGCTTGAGCGCCGCCTGATTCACGACGAGGCGCGACGAGATCTCCATGATCTCTTCCACCTCGACCAGATTGTTCGCGCGCAGCGTGCCGCCCGTGCTGACGAGGTCGACAATCGCATCCGCGAGACCCACGAGCGGCGCGAGTTCCATCGAGCCGTACAGCTTGATGAGGTCGACGTGCACGCCCTTGGCCGCGAAGTGCTCGCGCGCGGCTTCCGTGTACTTGGTCGCCACGCGCAGGCGCGCGCCCTGGCGCACCGCATTCGCGTAATCAAAGCCCGCCTTCACGGCCACCGAAAGACGGCAGCGCGCGATGTCGAGATCGATCGGCTGATACAGCCCGCCGCCGCCGTGCTCGTTGAGCACGTCCTTGCCCGCCACGCCAAAGTCGGCCGCACCGTACTCCACGTAGGTGGGCACGTCGGTGGCGCGCACGATGATCACGCGCAGGTTCGGGTCGGTGGTCGGCAGGATCAGCTTGCGCGAGGTTTCCGGGTCTTCGGTCACATGCACGCCGGCCGCGGCGAGCAGCGGCATCGTCTCTTCGAAGATGCGGCCCTTCGAGAGCGCAAGCGTCAGCGGCGCGCTGGCCGCGGCCGCTGGCGTGGGCTTGGACTCGACGGTGCTCATGCCGCACTCCCCTTGATCCGCTTCACGTTCGCGCCGATCTTCGTGAGCTTCGCCTCCATGCGGTCATAGCCGCGGTCGAGGTGATAGATGCGGTCGATCAGCGTTTCGCCGTCGGCGCACAGGCCTGCGATCACGAGGCTTGCCGAAGCGCGCAGGTCGGTTGCCATCACCTTCGCGCCCGAGAGCTTTTCGACGCCGGCGACGAGCGCCGTCTTGCCGTCGATCGTGATGTGAGCGCCGAGGCGGTTCAGTTCCTGCACGTGCATGAAGCGGTTCTCGAAGATCGTCTCGACGACCTGCGAGGTGCCGTCCGCGATCGTGTTGAGCGCCATGAACTGCGCCTGCATGTCGGTCGGGAACGCCGGGTATTCGGACGTGCGCAGGTTCACGGCACGCGCGCGCTCGTGCATGCGCACGCGCATCCAGTCGTCGCCCTCTTCGATCGTCACGCCCGCTTCGCGCAGCTTGTCGGTGACGGCATCGAGAATGTGCGGACGCACGTGACGCAGCGTGACGTCGCCGCCCGCGGCCGCGACCGCGCACAGGAACGTGCCCGCTTCGATCCGGTCGGGAATGACCGTGTGGTGCGCGCCGTGGAGCTTGTCCACGCCCTGAATGACGAGGCGGTCGGTGCCGATGCCTTCGATCTTCGCGCCCATTGCCACGAGCAGGTGCGCGAGGTCGCCCACTTCGGGTTCGCGCGCGGCGTTTTCGATCACCGTTTCGCCCTCGGCGAGCACGGCGGCCATCAGCAGGTTTTCCGTGCCGGTGACCGTGATCATGTCGGTGACGATGCGCGCGCCCTTCAGGCGCTTCGCGCGCGCCTCGATGAAGCCGTGCTCGATGTTGATCTCGGCGCCCATTGCCTGCAGGCCCTTGATGTGCTGGTCCACGGGGCGCGCGCCGATCGCGCAGCCGCCCGGCAGCGACACCTTCGCCTCGCCAAAGCGCGCGACGAGCGGCCCGAGCACGAGGATCGACGCGCGCATGGTCTTCACGAGCTCGTACGGCGCCACGAGGTTGTTCACCTTCGAGGCGTCGAGCTGCACGCGGTGGCCGTCCTGCTCGGTGCGCACGCCCATCTGATTGAGCAGCTTGAGCGTGGTGCGCACGTCCTGAAGGTCAGGCACGTTGTCGAGATGAACGGGCTCGGCGCTCAGAAGGCCTGCGCAGAGGATGGGCAGCGCCGCATTCTTCGCACCGGAAACAACCACTTCCCCTGCGAGCTTCTGCCCGCCGACGATGACGAGTTTATCCATGCCTGAGGTTTCCTGATCGGTGCGGCCGGCTTGCTGGGTCGCTTGATGTTGAGCTGCGCCGCTCGCGGCGGCGTCTTTGTCCTGGGTAATTCGCACTGAGATTCCAGATTATGCGTTCTGCCATTCGGCGGGCGTGAGCGTCTTCATGCTGAGCGCGTGAATTTCCTCGCGCATGCGGTCGCCGAGCGCCGCGTAGACGAGCTGATGGCGCTGGATCAAGCGCTTGCCGTCGAATGCTGAGGAGACGATCGTCGCGAAGAAGTGCTGGCCATCGCCTTCGACTTCGAGGTGCTCGCACGCGAGCCCTGCCGAGATGTACTGCTTGATCTGTTCCGGAGTCGGCAACATGAGTATGGCTCCTGCTTAGTGACGCAGCTTGTACCCGCTCGCGAGCAAACGCATGGCGAGCGTGGCAAGCGCCACGAAAAACACGAAAACGATCGAAAGGCTCACGAGCGGATTGATATCGGACAGGCCGAAGAACCCAAAGCGAAAGCCATCGATCATGTAGAAGAACGGATTGAGCCGCGACACCTCGCGCCACACGGGCGGCAGCGTATGCGTCGAATAAAACACGCCCGAAAGAAACGTGAGCGGCATGATGAGAAAGTTCTGAAACGCCGCGAGCTGGTCGAACTTCTCCGCCCAGATCCCGGCGATCAGGCCGAGCGTGCCGAGGATGGCCGAGCCGAGCACCGCGAAAGCGATGATGTAGAACGGTGCGGCGAAGCTCATCGGAATGAACCAGATCGTCACGACGAACACGCCCGCGCCAACGGCGAGGCCGCGCACGATCGAGGCGAGCACGTAGGCTCCAAACATCTCCCATGCGGCGAGCGGCGGCAATAGAACGAATACGAGATTGCCCGTGATCTTCGACTGGATCAGCGACGACGAGCTATTCGCGAAGGCGTTCTGCAGCACGCTCATCATCACGAGGCCGGGAATCAGGAAGCTCGTGTACTCCACGCCCGGGTACACCTCCACGTGGCCGCGCAGCGCGTGGCCGAAGATCGTGAGATAGAGCAGCGCGGTAATGACGGGTGCGAGCACGGTCTGGAAAGCGACCTTCCAGAAGCGCAGCACTTCCTTGTAGAACAGCGTACGGAAACCGCTCATGCGAGACCCTCGAGCACTTCAGGACCGTTCATCACCTGCACAAAGACATCCTCCAGATCGGCCTTGCGCACTTCCACTTCTTCGAGCTTGCAGCCGTTCGCGCGGCACTTCGCGAGAATGCGCTCCACGTCGTCGTAACTCGCGAGGCGCAGCAGGTGCTGGTGTGCGCTGGCGTTGGACGGATCGACTTCGAGCGCACGCAGATCGCTCGGCAGCACGCCTTCCGAGAAACGCAGGAAAAGCTGCGTGCCCGCGAAGCGCTGCAGCAGCGCCGTCGTGCGCTCGAGCGCGACCATCTCGCCGCGCCGCAGCATGGCGATGCGGTCGCACAACTGCTCGGCTTCTTCGAGATAGTGCGTGGTGAGCACGATGGTGTGCCCTTCGCGGTTCAGGCGCGCGATGAACTTCCAGAGCGTCTGGCGCAGTTCCACGTCCACGCCGGCGGTGGGCTCGTCGAGCACGATCACGGGCGGACGATGCACGAGCGCCTGCGCAACCAGCACGCGGCGCTTCATGCCGCCCGACAGCGCGCGCATGTTCACGTCGGCTTTCTCGGTGAGGTCGAGATTGGCCATGACTTCGTCGATCCACGCGTCGTTATTGCGCAGACCGAAGTAGCCGGACTGGATGCGCAGCGTCTCGCGCACGGTGAAGAACGGATCGAACACCAGTTCCTGCGGCACGACGCCCAGATTGCGGCGTGCGTTGCGGTAGTCGGCGACGACATCGTGACCGCGCACGGCGATCGAGCCCTCGTCTGCGCGCGCGAGGCCGGCAAGAATGCTGATGAGCGTCGTCTTGCCCGCGCCGTTCGGACCGAGCAGCCCGAAGAACTCGCCGTCTTCGACCGTGAAGCTGACGCCCTTGAGCGCCTGAAGCGATTTGTAGCGCTTCTTGACGTTACGGATTTCTATGGCTGGCATGACTAATACGCCGCCCGTTTGCGAACGGCGCGGCTCAAGAGTGCATCAATGCTGCGGGGAAGACCGGAATTGGGGACGGCTTACGAGGCCGGCTTTGCTGTCTCAGTGCACGCTTTTTACCTGCCAAGCCGTGCTTTTTGCGCCGAGGCAGCGCCCAAAAAACGGTTGATTATAGGCCAAGTCGGAAAGCACGGCCTGGCCCTGGAGGGGGAAGTGCGTCAGCCTGGCTGTGCGGCAGCAGTGTGGCGATATGCCGCTCGAACACAATCGTCCGGCCAGGCGACGCGGGTCAATGTCGCTCGTCGAGGAGCGAATCGACGCCGTAGGCGCGCGCGAGAGACGCGAGCGCGGGGGGCAAATTGAGCACGGCAAGCGAAGCGCCGCGCTCATGCGCGGCACGCTGCCAGGCGATCAGCACGGCGAGCGCCGACGAATCGAACTGGGTGAGCGCGGCGCAGTCCACGGCGGTTGCGCCCGCTGAGATTTGCGCAAACCCGGCCGAGAGCGCGGCCTTCGCGCTCTCATGGGTCAGGTTTGCGCCGGTGGCGAAGCGCTCGCTCACGAGGTCGCCTTGCCCGATGCGAGTTGCTGGTTACGCTGCGTGAGGAACTGGATCAGGCCGTCCACGCCGCCTTGCTGGATCTTCTCCTGGAACTGCTGCTGGTACGCCTGGATGAGCCATGCGCCAAGCACGTTGATGTCATACACGCGCCAGCCTTGCGGCGTCTTGTACAGGCGATAGTCGAGCTCGATCGGCTGGCCGCCGTTCACGACCGTCGAACGGACCACGACGTCGGTGTCGTCCGGGTTCGCGCGGAACGGCTTGTACTGGATCTCCTGGTCGCGCACCTGGGCGAGCGCGCCCGAGTACGTGCGGATGAGCAGCGTCTTGAACTGCTCGATGACCTGTTGCTGCTGCTCCGGCGTGGCGGTGCGCCAGTTGCGGCCCATCGCGAGCTGCGTGGTGCGGCGGAAGTCGGTGTACGGCAGGATCTTTTCGTTGACGAGCTGCGTGATCTTGCTGATGTCGCCGGACTGGATGGACTTGTCACCCTTGATCTGGCTCATGACCTGCTGCGTGACCGTCTGGATCATCGCGTCGGGATTGCTGGTGTCGACCGTTTGAGCGAACGCGCCGCCGGCAAACGAAAAAAACATGGCGAAAAACGGGTACAGAAAGAATTTTTTCATATCCAGTCCTGCTAGTTGGGGGACATCGCCCCGTTGGAGCCAACGATAGCACGCGAGTTGTATCTCGCTATGTCAAAAACTGACAGCAAAGTGCGACAAGCGTTTCTGCTTGTTACGTCAGACGTTTATGCCAGACGAACGCTCCGGCGAGGCGGTGCATTGCGCAACGTCCGGCCGGAGCGCGGCGCTCAACGCAGACGCAGCATGCCCGGGAAGCCGATGCGCGCAGGCGGGATCATCTGGTCGCCGGGCACGGTGGTTCCCGACGCGCCCACCGGCGCCGAGGCACCGGCCGGACTTTCCGGCGTGGCCGGAGCGGTCGTCTCGCCGTTGGGGTACGCGGGCGCCATGCTCGCCGCGTTCGGCGTAGCCGCACGGGTGCCCGAAGCGGGAACCGCGGCACCGGTAGCCGCGCCCGACGCGGGCGCCGCCGCGCCAGGCGCCGCGCCTTCGTCGGTGTCGTCGTACTTCGGCAGCGGCGCGCCATCGCCGTAATCCGGCAGATTGTTGTCAGACGCACGGCCATCCGACAGCAGATAGCGGCGGCGCTGCAAATAGGCGTTGCGGATGAACGAATACTTGTCGATCGCCGCGCCTTCGAGCAAATCGCTCGCGCCCAGCAGATTGGCGCGCGTGCTCACCACGTTCAGGCCGTAGAGGCCCCACGAGAGCGCGGCCGGATCCACGTAGGTGAGCGGATTGATAAAGTAGTTGGGCACGAGGCCCACGCCGTCACGCACCGTGCTCGGACCGAACAGCGGCAGCACGAGGTACGGGCCCGGCGGCACGCCATAATGACCGAGCGTGAGACCGAAGTCCTGGTTGTGCTTGGGCAGCTTCGCGAGCGTCGCGACGTCGAACAGGCCGCCCAGGCCGAAGACCGTGTTGATCACGATCCGCATGATGTCCTCGACACCGTCGGTGATCTTCAACTGCAGGAAGTTGTTCGCCGCGTTGTAAACGTCACCAATGTTCGCGAAGAAGTTCGTCACGCTGTCACGCACAGGCTGCGGCGTGACCTTCACATAGCCCTGCGCCACCGGCTTGAGCGCGTACGTGTCAACCTTGTCGTTGAACGTGTAGATCGTGCGGTTGAAGCCTTCCCACGGATCGTCCTTGGACGGCGTCTGCACCGTCGAACAGCCCCCGAGTGCAAGCGCTGCGACGCCAATCGTAATGGCGCGCATGCGTATGGTCGTCATTCTTGTTCTCCTTCTTATTGGGCCGCCGAAGCCGCCGGTGCCGGTACGGATGCCGGGGCCGGCGCGGGTGCCGCAGCAGGCGCCGCATCCGTGCTCGCGCCGCTGGACGGCTTGGCGGCGCCCGAATCGGCCGCCTTGCTATAGAGGAACTGGCCGATCAGGTTTTCGAGCACGATGGCTGATTGCGTCATCGAGATGGTGTCGCCGGCCTTGAGCATTTCCGAGTCGCCGCCCGGCTCGAGTCCGATGTACTGCTCGCCGAGCAGGCCGGACGTCAGGATCTTCGCCGACGTGTCCTTCGGAAACTGGTACTGCTGGTCGAGGTTGATCGTCACCAGCGCCTGGTAGGTGTTGGAGTCGAAGCCGATCGAAGCCACGCGGCCCACGGTCACGCCGGCGCTCTTCACCGGCGCACGCGGCTTGAGTCCGCCGATATTGTCGAACTTGAGCTTCACCGGGTAGGTGGACTGGAACGACAGCGAACTCATGTTGCCGGCCTTCAGCGCAAGGAACAGCAGCGCGATAAAGCCCAGCACCACAAACAGGCCGACCCAAAAGTCGAGAGCATTCTTTTTCATCGTCATCCCAATGAGAATCCGTTGCGGCGACGCCGATACGCGCGCCGCGCGGCCGGGTCACTGCCCGGCGTCTTTAGCTGAACATCAGCGCGGTGAGCAGGAAGTCGAGGCCGAGCACCGCGAGCGACGCGTACACGACCGTCTTCGTGGTCGCGCGCGACACGCCTTCAGGCGTGGGCTTCGCCTCGTAGCCCTGATAGAGCGCGGTGAAGGTCACGGCGAAGCCGAACACGATGCTCTTCATCACGCCGTTGCCCACGTCTGCCCAGACGTCCACGCCGCCCTGCATTTGCGACCAGAACGCGCCGGCGTCCACGCCGATCAGCAGCACGCCGACCACGTAGCCGCCCAGAATGCCGACCGCGCTGAAGATAGCCGCGAGGATCGGCATGGCGATCACGCCCGCCCACATGCGCGGCGCGACCACCACGCGCACGGGGTCCACGGCCATCATTTCCATGGCGGTGAGCTGTTCGCCCGCTTTCATGAGGCCGATCTCGGCCGTAAGCGAGGTGCCTGCGCGGCCCGCGAACAACAGCGCGGTGACGACGGGCCCGAGTTCACGCACGAGCGAGAGCGCGACCAGCAGCCCGAGCGCCTGCTCGGAGCCGTAGCGGTTGAGCGTGTAGTAGCCCTGCAGGCCAAGCACGAAGCCCACGAAAAGGCCCGACACGGCAATGATCAACAGCGAATAATTACCGACGAAGTGGATCTGCTTCGTGACAAGGCGTGGCCGGCGCAGCAGCGGGAAGAATTCGAGAACGAGGCGCACGAAAAAACGCGTGGCATGCCCTGCGCGCGCGATGGTCTCGAGCACCGTGCGCCCGATCGAGCTGATGGCGCCGATCATGAGTGGCCTCCGCCGATGCCGAAGTCCGCTGCGAGCGGATGGTTCGACGGGTAATGGAACCGGAACGGGCCGTCCGGCGCGCCGTCGATGAACTGGCGCACGATCGGATCGGTCGAGGCGCGCAGTTCGTCGGGCGTGCCCTGCGCCTGCACCCGGCCGTTCGCCATGAAATACACGTAGTCGGCGATCGCGAACGACTCGGGCACGTCGTGCGTGACGAGGATCGAGGTCGCGCCGAGCGCGTCGTTGAGCGTGCGGATGAGGTTCGCGGTGATGCCGAGCGAAATCGGGTCGAGACCCGCGAACGGCTCGTCGTACATCATGAGTTCGGGGTCGAGCGCGATGGCGCGGGCGAGCGCGACGCGGCGCGCCATGCCACCCGAGATTTCCGACGGCGCGAGGTCGCGCGCGCCGCGCAGGCCGACGGCGTTGAGCTTCATGAGCACGAGGTCGCGGATCAGCTCTTCGGGAAGATCGGTGTGCTCGCGCAGCGCGAAAGCCACGTTCTCGAATACCGACATGTCGGTGAAGAGCGCGCCGAACTGGAAGAGCATGCCCATCTTGCGGCGCAGGGCGTAGAGGCCGTCGCGCGATTGCGCGCCGACGTCCTGCCCGCCGAACAGCACCTGGCCGCGCTGGGCGCGAACGAGGCCGCCGATCAAGCGCAGCACTGTCGTTTTTCCGCCACCGGAACCGCCCATGACTGCCACCACCTGACCGCGCGGGAAGCGCATGTTCAGGCCGGACAGGACGAGCCGATCGCCGTAGCCGAAGTCGACGTCGCGCAGTTCCAGTAGGGTCTCAGAGGTTGAGGGCACGTGGCTGACTGTCCATTTACACGAAGGCGGGATTATAGGGCCATCGTGTAAAACCTGCCGTGACGCACCCTGATCCGTTGATGTAAGCCGCGCCACCCGACACTGCGGGTTGCGGCCCCCTGGCCGGAGGGTGCGCACGCGGCGCAGCCTCCAAGCCAGGGCGGACCATTATTGCGTAAACGCGTTGCGCAATGCAGCAACCGCGGCAGCCGGATCGGCCGCCTCGGTCACGGCGCGCACCACCGCCGCGCTGCCCGCGCCCGTGGCGAGCACTTCCGGCAGCACATTGCCGTCGATGCCGCCAATGGCCACCATCGGCACGACGCCGTCCAGCAGCTTCACATAGCGGGCGAGACGCGCGAGGCCTTGGGGCGCCGTGGGCATCGCCTTGGTCGTGGTGGCGAAGACGGCGCCACACGCGAGGTAGCTCGGACGGAAATGGAGCGCCGTGAGCATTTCGAAGTAGCCGTGCGTCGACAGGCCAAGACGCACGCCTGCCGCCGCGATCGCGCCGAGGTCGGCTTCGCGCAGGTCTTCCTGGCCGAGGTGCACGCCGTAGGCGCCGGCCGCGACGGCCTCCTGCCAGTGATCGTTGATGAAAAGCTGCGCGTCGTGCTTGCGGCCCGCCGCGACGCAGCGCTCGATTTCGCTCGTGAGCGCCGGGGATTTCGGTTGCTTGCTGCGCAGTTGCGCTGTCTTCACGCCGTAGTCGAGCACGCGCTCGACCCAGTCGGCGGTGGGCAAGACCGGATACAGGCCGAGCTTCGCCGGGCACGGCGCGAACGGCTGCGCGGGCGCGGCAGGCAGGCCCAGCACGCGCGGAAAGCGCTTGATGTCGACGGGCCAGGCGTCGGCCTGCTCTTCGTCGCCGTCGCGCCAGGCGAGCGCGAGCACGAGCGCGTCGTGCGGGTCGAACCCGCAGTCGAGGAACGCCGCCAGCGCGGGGATCCAGTCTTCCGCCAGCTCGCCTTCGAGCGCGTAGCGCTCGCCGCCCAGATGCAGCGTGGCGCGAGCGGCCTTCGGGTTCTCGCCGGCGGCTTCGATCACGCCCGCGCCGTCGGTCATCCAGCGCGCGATGTGGGTCAGGTGCGGCGCCGCGTCGGTGACGATGATGAGATCGCCGCCGTTGGGCGCGTCAGGCGGCGTGAGACAGATGCGCCACGGCGCATGCGTGGGCTGCCAGTCGCCGAGGCGCGCGCGAATGCGCTCCGCCGTTTCGGTGAGTTCGTCGGCGGGCGGCCAGAACAGTTCGCGGTCCTGCAGTCGCAGCGTTTCAGTCATCGCTTGTCTCCATCCTGGTGCCAGAAAGGCATGCCGACCACGGGCGTGCTCGCAACCGCCGCCTCGCGCTCGGCCATCGGCCCGGCGAGAAACGCGGCGCGCCCCGCCTCGACGCCCAGCGCGAACGCACGCGCCATCGCCTCGGGGTGCGTGGCCTGCGAAACGGCCGTATTGAGCAGCACGCCATCGAAGCCCCACTCCATCACCTGGCAGGCATGCGACGGCACGCCGAGACCCGCATCGACGATCAGCGGCACATCGGGCAAGCGCTCGCGCAGCACGCGCAGGCCGTACGGATTGATCACGCCCTTGCCGGTGCCGATCGGCGCGCCCCATGGCATGAGCGCTTCGCAGCCCGCGTCGAGCAGACGGCGGCCGATCACGAGGTCCTCGGTGCAGTACGGCAGCACCTTGAAGCCATCCTTCACGAGGCGCGCCGCGGCCTCGATCAGGCCGACCGGGTCGGGCTGCAGCGTGTAGTCGTCGCCGATCAGTTCGAGCTTGATCCAGTCGGTTTCGAAGACTTCGCGCGCCATGTGCGCGGTCGTGACCGCCTCGTTGACGGTGAGGCAGCCAGCCGTGTTCGGCAGGAGCGGCACGCCTTGGCGCTTGAGCAGATCGAAAAAGCCCGCTTCGGCGGTGCCCTCGTTCATTTGGCGGCGCAGCGCAACGGTGATCATGCCGGGGCGCGCGGCCGCCATCGAATCGGCGAGCGACTGCAGCGACGGATAGCGCGACGTGCCAAGCAGCACGCGGCTCGCGAAGGTTTCGCCGTAGAGCGTGAGCGCGTCGGCGGTGGGAGTGGTGGTCATGGGTTGGAATCCTTGGGCGGTGTCGTGAAAGCGCTCGCGATACATGCGATGCGCGCGACCGGCGGCCTGGGCGAGCGAGGCTCAGCCGCCGGCCACGGGGCTCACGACGTCGAGGCGGTCGCCCGCCTGGAGCGCGCGCGCGCCATGCTGGGCGCGCGCCACGAAATCGCCATTCAGCGCGACGGCGAACGGCGGACGCGCGCCAAATGCGGCGAGCGCATCGGCGACCGTCGCGCCCTCGGGCAGCGTGATCGGCTTCTGGTTGATATGAATGTCCATGGCAAATACGTTCTCAGACTACGGTTTGATTCTGGCGATGCGTCACGCCGGCTCGTGTGCGCCCTGCGCGTGCAGCATCTCGCTCCAGCGCGACGCGCGGCGCAGCGACTCGAAGGACTCGGCGTCGTTCACGCGCGCATCGAGCAGCGCTTGGGCAATGCGCGCGGCTTCGTCGGCGACTTCCGGCGCGATCATGAAGCCGTGACGGTAGAGACCGTTCACGCGCAGCGTGGTCTTGCCGTCCCAAATAAGAGCCGGGCGGTGGTCGGGCAGCGTCGGGCGGCACTGCGTGTTCAACTCGAGGATGCGCGCCTCGCCGAACGCCGGATGCACCGCAAACGCCGCGCTCAGCAGCTCGAGCGCCGAGCGCACGCTCACGGGCGAACGGTCCTCGCCTTCGATCTCGGTCGCGCCGATCACGAAGACGTCGTTTTCCTTGGGCGCGATATAGAGCGGATAGCGCGGATGCAAGAGCCGCACGGGGCGCGTGAGCGTGATGCCCGGCGCGTGCACGCGCGCGACCTCGCCGCGAATGCCGCGCAAACCCGGCAGCACAGGTTTGGCGCCTAGCCCGCGACAGTCGATCGTCACGCGCGCAGGCGGCGGATTAGCCTCGTCGACCGTGGTGTGCCAGTGCGTTTGCACGCCGCGCTCGGCCAGCCCCGCCGCCAGCGCGGCCAACGCCTGGCGATTGTCGAGCTGACCCTCGCCTTCGAGCAGCCAGCCGCGCGCGAAGCGCCCGGCGAGCGCCGGTTCGGCGGCGTCGAGCTGCGCGCCGGCGAGCGCGACGAAGTTCGCGTCGGCCAGCGAACGCGGCGCGTTGGCGCGCACGCGGCGCTCGAAGAGCGGGGCTTCGGTGCGATCGGCGGTATGCCAGACCACGAGCGTGCCATTGCGCTGGAAGAACACGGGCTCCGGCAACTCGGCCAGGATGCGCGGCCAGGTTTCGAGCGACGCGACACCAAGCTCGGTGATGAGCAATTCAGCAACGGCGGCCTCCGCGAGCGGCGCGAGCATGGCCGCCGCGACCCAAGCCGCGGCCTCGCCGCCTTCGGGGCCGCCACGCTCGTAGAGCGCGACGCGATGGCCGGAGCCGGCGAGCCGCCATGCGACGAGCCGGCCGCTCAAACCGCCGCCGAGCACGGCGAAGTCGGGCACGCTGCCCGCACTACGGTGATGAGCGCGACTCATGACGGCGCTCCGTCACGCAGCGCGAACGCGATAAAAATCGGGGAACAAAGAGAATAGGCGGTCATCGTATCCTTTCCGTACGGCAGCAGCAGACGTACCCAAGGACGAAACCGGCTGGCAAGGCCGACCGTGGAGGCTATGCGGCGCAGACGGCCCGTACGTCCCGATAAGGAATTCGTACGAACCCGTGCGCCCAAAGCGCAGCCCGGCGGGAATCCTGGCGCCCCTGCAAATGCTGGGCGCTCCGGTAAGACTTTCTGGAAACTTCCCGCGCCGGTATTACCCGGATCGGGTGCGAAGGGTCTCTCTCAGCCTCAGTACGGCATGCCCCGCATACCGGTGAAGCACCCCTGTTTCGTCAAGGTCGATTAGACCACAAAAGGCGCGCGGCCCGCAAACCTCGGCGGAGCGGGACGCCTGCTCTGGCACAATGGCCTGAGCCCGCCGCTTTCGCCTCACGAGCCCGCGCGGTGAGACAATGACCGCCACGCTACGGCGGCGCCGGCGTGCGCTTTTGTCTCCGCTTTTTGCCCATTAAGACTCACTTAAGCGCCCGGCGACAGAATCGCTGCAAAAATCGCTGCACCGCAGCCGCCATGCGGCATGCAGCGCATGCCCCCAACGGGCGGCCACACCTTCAGGATGCACATGACCAATCAACCTGCCCGCGCCACGCCCGATCAGAACGAGCACCAGAAGATCACCGCGTGGAGCCTGATCAAGCCCTACTGGGTCTCCGAGGAACGCTGGATCGCCTGGGGGCTGCTCGTCGCGATCATCGTGATGAACCTGCTCGTCGTGTGGATCAACGTGCGGCTCAACGGCTGGAGCGCGGAGTTCTACAACGCGTTGCAGGCCAAGGACGTCAAGCGCTTTCCGCCTCTGTTGATGACCTTCACCGAACTGGCGTTCGGCTTCATCATCCTCGCGGTGTATGGCCGGTATCTGCGCCAGATGCTCGGGTTTCGCTGGCGCCAGTGGCTCACCACGCGCTTTCTGAGCGATTGGCTCGGCAAGGGCGCGTTCTACCGCATCGAGCGCGACCGCCTCGCCGATAACCCCGACCAGCGGATCAGCGACGACCTCCAGTCGTTCGCCACGACCACGCTTTCGCTCACGCTCGACCTGCTCTCCACGGTCGTCACGTTGATCTCGTTCATCACGATCCTGTGGACGCTCGCGGGTGCGCTCACGATCACGCTGGGCGGCACGCCGCTCGCGATTCCGGGCTACATGGTCTGGGCCGCCGCGCTCTACGCCGTGTTCGGCTCGGTCGTGATCCAGAAGGTCGGCCACCCGCTCGTGTCGATCAACTACCAGCAACAAAAGGTGGAGGCGGACTTCCGCTTCGGCCTGATCCGCCTGCGCGAGAACGCCGAGCAGATCGCGCTCTACGACGGCATGGACACCGAGCGCGGCAACGCGCAAGGCCTCTTCCAGCACATCCGCGACAACTGGTGGCGCGTGATGAAGTACACGAAGCGCCTGACCTTCGTGCTGAGCTTCTACGGCCAGATCGCCATCATCTTCCCGCTCGTCGTGGCCGCGCCTCGCTACTTCGCGGGCGCCTTCACGTTCGGCGTGCTCATGCAGATCTCGCAGGCGTTCGGCACCGTGAGCGATTCGTTCTCGTGGTTCATCAACAGTTACTCCACGCTGGTCGAATGGCGCGCCACCGTGAATCGTCTGCGCGAATTCGTGCGTGTGGTGCACTCGCCGCGACTGAAGGAATCGGTCTCGCCCGCCACCGAGCACGGCGGCATCAACCTGCACTTCATCGACAGCAACGAACTCGCCACCGAGCACCTCAAGCTCGCGCTGCCCAACGGCATGCCGCTTTCCGAAGTGCGCGACATCGCCATCAAGCCGGGTTCGCGCTGGCTCGTGCGCGGCCCCTCGGGCGCAGGCAAGAGCACGCTCATGCGCGCGCTCGCGGGCCTCTGGCCGTTCGGCGAAGGCTCGATCGACGCGCCTGTCGATGCACGCATGATGTTCATCCCGCAGCAGAGCTATCTGCCCATCGGCACGCTCAAGGCGGCGCTCACCTACCCCTCGCCCGCCGACGACTATAGCGACGAGGACTGCCGCGACGCGCTGCGCGCCTGCCGCCTCGAAGAATATGCGGATCGTCTCGGCGAATCGGCGCACTGGTCGCGCGTGCTCTCGCCGGGCGAGCAGCAACGCCTTGCGGGCGCGCGCGTGCTGCTGCACAAACCGGATTATCTGTTCCTCGACGAAGCAACGAGCGCGCTCGACCCCGATAACGAAAGCCGTCTCTACAAGCTGTTCGTGGAGCGCCTGCCGAAGGCAGCGATCGTGAGCGTCGCGCACCGCGAGTCGCTTGCGGCGTACCACCACGAAACGCTCGAGATCGAGCGTATGCCTGAAGAGCGGGTTGCCGCGTGAGCGCGAGCGCGGCGCGCGTCGTCCTGATCACGGGCGCGGGCTCGGGTATCGGTGCGGCGCTCGCGCGTCGCATCGCAGCGCCAGATGTTTCGTTGATGCTGCATGCGCGCGGCGCGGACGAGGCGTCGCGTGCCCGTCTCATGACCGTCATGGCGGTTTGTGAGCAACGGGGCGCGATCTGCGCCACAACCTGCGGTGATCTCGCGGAGCGCGGCAACGCAGCGGCACTCGTTGATGCCACGCTTGCGCACTTCGGCGCGCTCGACCAGATCGTGGCCAACGCCGGGCATGCACAGCGCCAGACGCTCGCCGCGCTCGACGCCGCATCGCTCGAAGGCGCGTTCGCGGCCATGCCCGCCGCGTTCGCTGCGCTCGTGCAACGCGCGCAGCCGGCGCTGGAACGCTCGGCGCGCGCCCGCGTGGTCGCGCTCAGTTCGTTCGTCGCGCACCGCTACCGCGCCGGCGCGCCGTTCGCCGCGACTGCCGCCGCGAAGGCCGCGCTCGAGTCGCTGGCGAAAACCGCCGCCGCGGAGCTGGCGCCGCACGGTGTGACCGTGAACTGCGTCGCGCCCGGCTATACGCGCAAGGACAAAGGCCCCACGCCAGAAAACGCGCCGGTGTGGGAGCGCGCGGCGCAGGAAACGCCGCTCGGCCACGTGGCCGACCCCGCCGATGTCGCCGAACTCATCGCCTTCCTGCTTTCAGACGCCGCGCGCCACATCACGGGCCAGGTGATCCACGTCGATGGCGGGCTCACGTTGTAGCGCCGTGCGGCCCTCGCGCGCCATCGTTCGCTTGCTATCGAACTAAACATCGGTACAAGACGATAGCGGGCGCCCCAAATTGCCCCTCGCCTCAGTACGCTTTCGCACCGTAAAATACCCATCCAGCACACCGGAGACGGGCGGCGTTGCACCGCGCAGCCCGCCAGCGTCGAGCGCACCCGCCACCCAGGGCGTTTGCGCCAGCCGGGTCGCAAGCGCCGCACACGCCGCTCACGCAGCTCGTTGCGCGCACAACAAATATGGGGGAAGACACGCGATGGGCTACTTTCAATGGTTCACCGAGTTGAACGGGCGCGAGCGGCGCACGCTCTACGCGGGTTTCGGCGGCTACGCCGTCGACGCGTTCGACTTCATGATCTACTCGTTCCTGATCCCCACGCTCATCGCGACCTGGGGCATGACCAAGAGCGAGGCCGGCATGATCGCGACCAGCTCGCTGATCTCTTCGGCAATCGGTGGCTGGCTCGCGGGCATCCTCGCCGACCGCTACGGCCGCGTGCGCGTGCTGCAGTGGACCATCGCCACCTTCGCGGTCTTCACCTGCCTCTCCGGCTTCACGCATTCGTTCTGGCAACTGCTCGCCACGCGCACGCTTCAAGGCATCGGCTTTGGCGGCGAATGGACGGTCGTCACGATGATGATGGCCGAAACGATCCGCTCGCCGCAGCATCGCGCCAAGGCCGTGGGCACGGTGCAGAGCAGCTGGTCGGTCGGCTGGGGCGCGGCCGCCATCCTCTATTGGGCCTTCTTCGCCCTGCTCCCCGAGGAATACGCATGGCGCGCGTGTTTCTGGATCGGCATCTTGCCGGCGCTGTGGATTCTCTACGTGCGCCGCAACGTGAGCGACCCCGACGTGTTCGTCGCCACGCGCCGCGCGCGCGAAAGCGGCGCGACGCACAGCCACTTCATGCAGATCTTTTCGCCCGCGCATCTGGCCACCACCGTGCTCGGCAGTGCGCTGTGCACCGGCATGCTCGGCGGCTACTACGCGATCACCACGTGGCTGCCCACCTACCTCAAGACGGTGCGCCACCTCTCGGTGTTCAACACGAGCGGCTATCTGATCGTGCTGATCGTCGGCTCGTTCACGGGCTATATCGTCGGCGCGATTCTCTGCGACAAGATCGGCCGGCGCGCCTCGTTCGTCCTGTTCGCCATCGGCTCGTTTGCGCTCGGCATGGCCTATACGATGCTGCCCATTACCGACACCGCCATGCTCCTGCTCGGCTTTCCGCTCGGCATCGTCGTGCAAGGCATTTTCGCGGGCGTGGGCGCGTATCTCTCCGAGCTGTACCCGAACGCGATCCGCGGCTCGGGCCAAGGCTTCTGCTACAACCTCGGGCGCGGCCTCGGCTCGTTTTTCCCCATTCTGGTGGGTGTGTTCGCGCAAACTACCTCGCTCGTGAAATCGATCGGCGTGGTGGCCGGCGCAGGCTATCTGCTCGTGATCGTCGCGGCGCTGTGTCTGCCGGAAACGAAGGGCAAAGTGCTGACCGAGGAAGTGCCTGCTGCTGCGGGCGAGCGCCCGGCTGCGGAGTCCACTGCACGATGAGCGCGAACATGCTGCAATACCGAACGTCCCCCCCTGTTGTGCGACCGGCATGAAAACGATCGTCCTCGGCGCCGGTGTGATCGGCGTCGCTACTGCGTATTATTTGAGCGAACGAGGCTGCGACGTCACCGTCGTCGAACGGGAGCCGGGCGTCGCGCTCGGCACGAGCTTCGGCAACGCCGGCGTCATCGCGCCCGGCTATGTCACGCCGTGGGCCGCGCCGGGCATGCCCGCGAAGCTCATCAAATATCTGCTCAAGCCCACCTCGCCGCTCATCTTCCGGCCGACGCTCGACGCCGCGCAGTGGCGCTGGATCGCGCGCTGGCTGCGCGAATGCGATCTCGCGCGCTTTCGCGTGAACAAGCAGCGCATGCAGCGCATCGCCTATTACAGCCGCGAATGCCTGCACGCGTTTCGCGCCACGCACGCGTTCGAGTACGGGCGCAGCCAGGGCTATCTGCAGCTCTTTCGCAGCGAGTACGACCTCGAACTCGCGCAACCGGCGCTCGGCGTGTTGCGCGATGCAGGCATCGTCTATCGCGAACTCGATGCCGCCGCCTGCGCGCAGGTCGAGCCGGGGCTCGCATGGTCGCGCGTGAAACCGGTGGCGGGCGTCTATCTCCCGGAAGATGAGGCTGGCGACTGCGCACGCTTCACGCGCGAGCTGCGCTCCGTGTGCGAAGCGCGCGGTGTGACGTTTCTGTTCGATACCGAGGTGCTCGCGCTCGAAGCCGCAGGCGGCAAGGTGAACGGCGTGCGCGTGCGGGCGGTGCCCGGCCGGCGCAAGGCGAACAACCGCAAGGACCGGCGCGAGCAGCGCCGCGCGCCGGCCGAGGTCCTGCGCCCGGCCGAGCGCAACGAGCCCGCCGACGATACGCCCTACACGCTCGCCGCGGACGCCGTAGTGGTCGCGCTGGGCGTGGAGAGCGCGGCGCTGGTCGCGCCGCTGGGCGTGCGCGTGCCGCTGTATCCGGTGAAAGGGTATTCAGCCACGCTGCCCGTGGTCGACGAACAAAAGGCTCCGCGCGCCGCGCTCATGGACGAATCGCTCAAGACGGCGATCACGCGCTTCGGCCCGTACCTGCGCGTGGCGGGCACTGCGGAGCTGGGCGACCACCGCGCGACGCTGCGCGAGCAGGCGCTGCAGACGCTCATGAAAGTGCTCGACGACTGGTTCCCGCATGCGGCAACGCCTTCGTCGGCGCAATTCTGGGTGGGAAGGCGGCCCATGGTGCCGGACGGCGCGCCGCTCTTGGGCACGTCGGGCGTCGATGGCCTGTGGCTGAACGTCGGGCACGGCTCGACCGGCTGGGCGATGTCGATGGGCTCGGGCCGCGTACTCGCGGACCTCGTCACGCAGCGCTCGCCGGAAATCGATCTCGATGGTTTGACGCTCGCGCGGTATCGTCAATAAGTCGCCACCAAGCGGCGGCAGGCAGGCCAACGCGCGGCGGCGTCTCACTCGAGCGCAACGCTCGCCAACGCCTCGTAGCGCGCGCCCTGCTTCGCGAGCGTGCTCGAATACAGCACCAGCGACTCGAAGCACAACGGCGGCAGCGCTTCGCCGCCGCTTGCCGCCGGCGCGCCCACGGCGTCGCGAGCGAATCGCGCGAGCGTCACGTGCGGCCGGAACGCGCGCGCGTCGAGCGGTAATCCCACATCTCCCATTAGCGAGCGCACGCCCCAGTCGAGCGCCGTGAATGCGTCCGACATCGCGAGCACGGCGACCATGAGGCGCGGATGCGCGCGTCCCGGCCAGCATTCGATATGCGTGACCGGCGCGGGCGGAATGAGCAGCGCGTGCTCCGCGAGCCGCCGCGAGAGCACGTGGCCCTGGTCGAACGACATCGCGCCGATGAACGTCACCGTCAGATGGAGCTGGGCGTAAGGCACGCGCCGTGCGTTGGACGGCACGTCCAGCGCGGCGAGCGCATCGCGCGAGGCCGCAGTGGGCGCAAGCGCGATGAAGCAGCGCCGCCATTGCTGCGTGTCACGATCGGTCTCGCGGGCTTCGGACATGATCGGCGGGCCTCGTTCGGTCGGGCAATCGCGTCATGGTAACCCTGTCTGTCAGCCTGAGTGGCGCGTACGTAAAAAAGCCGGGTCACCCTCGCGGGTGCCCGGCTTCTGTCGTTGCGTCTCCTGCCGTCTCCCGTGTGTCCCGTCTATTGCGGGGCACACCGGATTTAGCGCGGCAGCTCCGAGCTGCCCATCAAATACGCATCGACGGAACGTGCGCATTGACGACCCTCACGTGTCGACCAGAGTTAGCGCTTTAGCGCTTACTCTGGTCCCAGATCCGGCCTTAACGCGGCAGCTCCGAGCTGCCCATCAGGTAGGCATCGACGGAACGTGCGCATTGACGGCCTTCGCGGATCGCCCACACCACGAGCGACTGGCCGCGGCGCATGTCGCCGGCGGTGAAGACCTTGTCGACCGACGTGTAGTACGCCTTTTCACCTTCTGTCGAGGCACGCACGTTGCCGCGCGCATCCTTCTCCACGCCGAATGCTTCGAGCACCGGCGAAACCGGCTGCGTGAAGCCCATGGCGAGCAGCACGAGATCGGCCTTCATTTCGAACTCCGAGCCCGGCACTTCGACCATCTTGCCGTCCTTCCACTCCACACGCGCGGCGATCAGCTTCTCGACCTTGCCGTTCTTGCCTTCAAGGCGCTTGGTCGCGACCGCCCAGTCGCGCGAGCAGCCTTCCTCGTGCGACGACGACGTGCGCAGCTTGATCGGCCAGTACGGCCACACGAGCGGCTTGTTCTCTTCCTCGGGCGGCTGCGGCAGCAGTTCGAACTGCGTAACGCTCTTCGCGCCATGACGGTTCGAGGTGCCCACGCAGTCGGAGCCCGTGTCGCCGCCGCCGATCACCACGACGTGCTTGCCCTTCGCGACGAGCTGGTTCGGCAGCTTGTCGCCGGCGTTGACCTTGTTCTGCTGCGGCAGGAACTCCATGGCGTAGTAGATGCCTTCGAGTTCGCGGCCCGGCACCGGCAGGTCGCGCGGCGTTTCCGAACCGCCCGCGATCACGACCGCGTCGAACTGTTCCTTCAGCTCGTCCGGCGAGATGGTTTCCTTCGCCGTGTTGCCGATCCAGGCAGGCAGTTCGCCCTTGCCGATGAACACGTTGGTGCGGAACGTCACGCCTTCGGCTTCCATCTGGCGCATGCGGCGGTCGATCAGCCACTTTTCCAGCTTGAAGTCGGGGATGCCGTAGCGCAGCAGGCCGCCGACGCGGTCGTTCTTCTCGAACACCGTCACGTCATGGCCAGCGCGCGCGAGTTGCTGCGCGGCAGCGAGGCCTGCCGGGCCCGAACCGACCACGGCAACCTTCTTGCCCGTCTTGTGCTTCGCGACTTGCGGCTCGACCCAGCCTTCGGTCCAGGCCTTGTCGATGATCGCGTGCTCGATCGACTTGATGCCGACGGGATCGTCGTTGATGCCGAGCGTGCACGCCGCTTCGCACGGCGCCGGGCAAATGCGGCCCGTGAACTCGGGGAAATTGTTCGTGGAATGCAGGACGTCGATCGCGCTCTTCCAGTCCTGGCGGAACACGAGGTCGTTGAAGTCCGGAATGACGTTGTTGACCGGGCAGCCGTTGTTGCAGAACGGGATGCCGCAGTCCATGCAGCGCGCGCCCTGGACCTTCGCGTCGGCGTCGGAGAGCGCCGCCACGAATTCCTTGTAGTGCTTCACGCGCGTGAGCGGTGCTTCGTACGCCTCATGCTGGCGCTCGAACTCGAGAAAACCGGTTGCCTTACCCATAGGGTTCTCGTCTATCTCTATCTATTCGGTGAGGGGACCGCGCCCGCCGCCGCGTACCTTGTCGCGCGGCGGGCGCTTCGTCGTCTTGGAATCGCTTCGTCGCGGCTTAAGCGGCCAGTTCTTCCTGGCTTGCCTTCTTCGCGCCGAGTTCGCCCAGTGCGCGCTTGTATTCCGTCGGGAACACCTTCACGAACTGGCGTCGCGCCGCATCCCAGTTTTCGAGCAGCGCCTTCGCACGCGGCGAGCCCGTGAACTGGAAGTGACGCTCGACGAGTCCCTTGAGCAGCGCTTCGTCGGTCTGGCCCGTGTGCCACAGTGCGCGATCCACGGTGCGTTCCTGTTCGGCCTGTTGCAGGACCGGGTCGAGCGCGACCATCGACTTGTTGCACTTGCCGGCGAAGGTACCGTCCGCGTCGTACACGTAGGCGATACCGCCCGACATGCCTGCCGCGAAGTTACGACCCGTTTCGCCGAGCACGACCACCGTGCCGCCCGTCATGTATTCGCAGCCGTGGTCGCCCGTGCCTTCGACAACCGCCGTCGCGCCCGAGTTACGCACCGCGAAACGCTCGCCCGCCACGCCGCGCAGGAAGGCTTCGCCTTCGAGTGCGCCGTACATCACCGTGTTGCCGCAGATGATGTTTTCTTCGGACTTGCCGCGGAAGTCGTTGGTCGGACGGATGATGATGCGGCCGCCCGAGAGGCCCTTGCCGACGTAGTCGTTGCCGTCGCCCACGAGGTCCAGCGTGATGCCGCGTGCGAGGAACGCGCCGAAGCTCTGCCCCGCCGTACCCTTCAACTGGATGTGGATCGTGTCTTCCGGCAGACCGTCGTGGCCGTACTTCTTCGCGACGACGCCCGAAAGCATCGCGCCGACCGTGCGGTTCACGTTGCGCACCGGCTGAATGAACGACACATGCTCGCCCGTTTCGATCGCGGCCTTCGCCTTCTCGATCAGCGTGTGATCGAGCGCGCGGTCCAGACCGTGGTCCTGCGACTCAACGTGCATGCGTGCGACTTCGGCGCCCACTTGCGGCTGATAGAACACGCGCGAGAAGTCGAGACCCTTCGCCTTCCAGTGTTCCACGCCACGGCGCGTGTCGAGCAGGTCCGCGCGGCCGACCAGGTCGTCGAACTTGCGGATACCGAGTTGCGCCATGATTTCGCGCACTTCTTCAGCGATGAAGAAGAAGAAGTTGACGACGTGCTCAGGCTGGCCCGAGAACTTCGCGCGCAGCACCGGATCTTGCGTCGCGACGCCGACCGGGCAGGTGTTCAGGTGGCACTTGCGCATCATGATGCAGCCCTGGACGACGAGCGGCGCCGTCGCAAAGCCGAATTCGTCCGCGCCGAGCAGCGCGCCGATCACCACGTCGCGGCCCGTCTTCATCTGACCGTCGGCCTGCACGCGGATACGGCCGCGCAGCTGGTTCAGCACCAGGGTTTGCTGCGTTTCCGCGAGACCCAGTTCCCACGGCGTGCCAGCGTGCTTGAGCGACGAGAGCGGCGACGCGCCCGTGCCGCCGTCGTGACCGGCGATCACGACGTGGTCGGCCTTGGCCTTCGCCACACCGGCTGCCACCGTGCCCACGCCCACTTCCGACACCAGCTTCACCGAGATCGACGAAACCGGGTTCACGTTCTTCAGATCGTGAATGAGCTGCGCCAGGTCTTCGATCGAGTAGATGTCGTGGTGCGGCGGCGGCGAGATGAGGCCCACGCCCGGCACCGAGTAACGCAGCTTGCCGATGTACTCCGAAACCTTGTGACCCGGCAGCTGACCGCCTTCGCCCGGCTTCGCGCCCTGCGCCATCTTGATCTGGATCTGGTCAGCCGACGACAGGTACTCCGCCGACACGCCGAAGCGGCCCGACGCGACCTGCTTGATCTTCGAGCGCAGCGAGTCGCCATCCTTCAGCGGGATGTCCTTGATGACTTCTTCGCCGATGATCGAACGCATCGTGTCGCCGTTCTTGATCGGAATGCCACGCAGCTCGTTCCGGTAGCGCTTCTCGTCTTCGCCGCCTTCACCCGTGTTCGACTTGCCGCCGATGCGGTTCATCGCGACGGCGAGCGTGGCGTGCGCTTCGGTCGAAATCGAGCCGAGCGACATCGCGCCAGTCGCAAAGCGCTTGACGATTTCCTTGGCCGGTTCGACGTCGTCGATCGAGATCGCGCGCGCCGGGTCCAGACGGAATTCGAACAGACCGCGGAAGGTCATGTGGCGCTTGGTCTGATCGTTGATCAGGTGCGCGTATTCCTTGTAGGTCTGATACGAGTTGCTGCGCGCCGAGTGCTGGAGCTTGGCGATCGCGTCCGGCGTCCACATGTGGTCTTCGCCGCGCACGCGGTAGGCGTACTCGCCGCCTGCGTCGAGCATGTTGGCGAGAACCGGGTTGTCGCCGAATGCGTCGCGGTGCAGACGGATCGCTTCTTCCGCCACTTCAAAGAGGCCAATGCCGCCGACCTTCGACGCCGTGCCCTTGAAGTACTTGGCGATGAGATCGTCAGCGAGACCCACCGCTTCGAAAATCTGCGCGCCCGTGTACGACATGTACGTGGAGATGCCCATCTTCGACATCACCTTGAGCAGGCCCTTGCCCACCGCCTTGGTGAAGTTGTAGACAGCCTTGTCCGCCGACAGATCGCCCTTCAGGCCCTGCGCCATTTGCGCGAGCGTTTCCATGGCGAGGTACGGGTGCACGGCTTCCGCGCCGAAACCGGCGAGCAGCGCGAAGTGGTGCGTTTCACGCGCCGAACCCGTTTCCACGACGAGACCCGTGCTCGTGCGCAGCCCGTGCTGCACGAGGTGCGAGTGGATCGCCGAGGTGGCGAGCAGCGCCGGAATCGCAACGTTGTCGCGGTCCGCGCGGCGGTCCGACACGATCAGGATGTTGTAGCCCGACTTGACCGCATCGACGGCTTCCGCGCACAGCGACGCGAGACGCGCTTCGATGCCTTCCTTGCCCCAGGCCACCGGATAGCAGATGTTCAGCTCGTAGCTGCTGAACTTGCCGCCCGTGTACTGCTCGATTGCGCGGATCTTCGCGATGTCCTTGAAGTCGAGCACCGGCTGCGACACTTCGAGACGCATCGGCGGGTTGATGTTGTTCGTGTCGAGCAGGTTCGGCTTCGGGCCGATGAACGACACGAGCGACATCACCATGTTTTCACGGATCGGGTCGATCGGCGGGTTCGTGACCTGCGCGAACAGCTGCTTGAAGTAGTTGTAGAGCGTCTTGTTCTTGTTGGACATGACCGCCAGCGGCGAGTCGTTGCCCATCGAACCAACCGCCTCTTCACCCGACATCGCCATCGGCGCCATCAGGAACTTGAGGTCTTCCTGCGTGTAGCCGAACGCCTGCTGACGGTCGAGCAGCGCGGCTGCTTCGGCGCGCGCGGTCGCGACGTCTTCCGCCTTCGGCTCGATCTCGTCGAGCTTGATGCGCACGGCGTCGATCCAGCTCTTGTACGGCTTGGCGTTGGCGAGGTTGTCCTTCAGCTCCTTGTCGTCGATGATGCGGCCGTGTTCCATGTCGATCAGGAACATCTTGCCCGGCTGCAGGCGCCACTTCTTGACGATCTTCGACTCCGGAATCGGCAGCGTGCCGGCTTCCGACGCCATGATGACCAGGTCGTCGTCGGTGACGATATAGCGCGCCGGACGCAGACCGTTACGGTCGAGCGTCGCGCCGATCTGACGGCCGTCGGTGAAGGCGATCGCAGCGGGGCCGTCCCACGGCTCCATCATCGCGGCGTGATATTCGTAGAACGCCTTGCGGTTCTCGTCCATCAGCGTGTGCTGTTCCCAGGCTTCCGGGATCATCATCATCATCGCGTGGACGAGCGGGTAGCCTGCCATCACCAGCAGTTCGAGACAGTTGTCGAACGAAGCGGTGTCGGACTGGCCCGGGTAGATCAGCGGCCAGAGCTTGGGCAGGTCGTCGCCGAGCACGTGCGAGGCGATCGCGCCGGTACGGGCGTTCAGCCAGTTCACGTTGCCCTTCACGGTGTTGATTTCACCGTTGTGGGCGATCATGCGGTACGGGTGAGCCAGTTCCCACGCCGGGAACGTGTTCGTGGAGAAGCGCTGGTGCACGAGCGCCAGTGCCGAGACGACGCGCTCATCTTGCAGGTCGCGGTAGTACACGCCGACCTGACCCGCCAGCAGCAGGCCCTTGTAGACGACCGTGCGCGCCGAGCACGACGGCACGAAGTATTCCTTGCCGTGCTTGAGCTTGAGCGCCTGAATGCGGTGGCTCGCGGTCTTGCGGATGATGTACAGCTTGCGCTCGAGCGCGTCCGTGACCATCACGTCCTTGCCGCGGCCGATGAAGATCTGACGGATCAGCGGCTCGCTCGCCTTCACCGTCGGCGAAATCGGCATGGTGTGGTCGACCGGCACGTCGCGCCAGCCCAGCACGACCTGGCCTTCGGCGCGCACCGTGCGCTCGAGTTCCTGCTCGCAGGCGAGACGCGAGGCGTGTTCCTTCGGCAGGAAGATCATGCCGACGCCGTACTCGCCGAACGGCGGCAGCGTCACGCCCTGCTTGGCCATCTCTTCACGGTAGAACGCGTCCGGGATCTGGATCAGGATGCCCGCGCCGTCGCCCATCAGCGGATCGGCGCCCACGGCGCCCCGGTGATCGAGGTTTTCGAGAATCTTCAGGCCTTGCTGAATGATTTCGTGGCTCTTCTTGCCCTTGATATGGGCGACGAAGCCAACGCCGCAGGCGTCGTGTTCGTTTTGCGGGTCATAGAGACCTTGCGCGGCGGGCACCGCGGCGCGCTGCTGGTGATCGTTCATGGGGACACCGTCAGAGTGAGGCTGTTGCCAGCCGTTGTGTTCTTTGATTCCCGCCGCTTGCGTGACCGCTGTACGGCGTTGCGCGGGGTAGTACGTGCTTCCCGCGTTATGCGCCCAGGAGAGCCGAAAGGCGAATATACGCGACGAATCAAGGGGATGCAAATAAAACGTGATGTTCGAACCCCAATTATCGAGTTGGTGCATTCGCACATTTTTTTAATGGTGCCATATCAAATTGGGGCAAAAGAAAACGGCATCCGAAGATGCCGTTTATCTCGTAAACACTTGATCCGAAAAGCAATCAGTGGGTGCCGGTGCCCGGCTTCCGTTCCTCATGCTCCGAACTCGGCCCCCCCGAACCACCGCCACCGGAATCCTGCGAACCACCGGAATGGCTGCTCGGTCCCCCAGGATTTGCACCCGGTGTTGTAGCTGAACCACTCCCGGCGTGACCACTCCCATGCGCCGACGTCGAGCCGGCCGGATTGACACTAGCGTGCGAGGGTGAATGGGGGACAGATTGCCCACCACCTCCACCACCTCCACCACCTCCACCACCTCCACCACCTCCACCACCTCCACCACCTCCACCGCCGCCCGATCCGGCCGCAGGTGCCGAAGCCGCGCTCGCTGTGGCCGCCGCACCCATTGCGCCTGGAGCCGCCGCAGGGGCGGGCGCTTCGCGTACCTTGCGCGGGCGCCCGCGCGGCAGCGGCGAGACGCGCCGGTTCGCTGTGCGCGACGCCCAATCGCGATAAGTGTCACTGCCGAGCACCCAGCCCTTGAGCGTGGCCTGCATGAGCTGCGTGGTTTCGCGTTCGTCGAGCGCCTGCTCGCAGAGTTCGCGATACGCGCGCTGACGCTCGAACGGCGTGTTGCCGAGCGCCCAGTACAGGGGATGGTCGGTGATGAGGCTGTCGACGGTGAGACCGATGTGATGGCGGTAGCTCGACCACCGATAGTCCTCGGGCGCCGTGACGAGATGGTTGCGCACTGGCGCGAGCTCGACGACGCGGCTCGCCAGCAGGAAGAAGCGCTCGCCCTCGATGACCGTCGCGCGGTAGCGCCCCTCCCAGAGCGTGCCGCGACGCGCATAGCGCCGGTTGAAATGCGCCACGTAGCGCCGGCCGACCGCCTGCATTGCCTTAGGCAGGCTGGATTCGTCGGAGGGCGTGACGAGCAGTTGCACCGCGCCGGGCATTAAAACCCACGCATGAACCGCCAGATGATGATCGCGCGCCGCGGCCTTCAGGCAGTCGATGAACAGTTCGTAATCCTGGTCATCGACGAACGCGGGCTGCTGATCGAGTCCGCGCAGGATCACATGCTGCGGCTGATCGGGAACATAAAGACGTGCAAGCCGTGCCATGCTCGATTTTCCTGGTTCCGTTGGTGAATACCCGCAGACCCGCCAGGCCCCACCAGCGCTAGTTCTCGCTGGCATGCGGCTTCGGCGGAAAGCTCGCGGCGCTTAGTAAAAAAGCTCTAACGGTCGCGTATGGTTTGTTGCAAACGTTGTGTTCATAATGAGCGGGCCTTTCATGGAGGAGCATTAATATGAAATTAAAACAGGCGCTGGCAGGGGTCGCCGCGCTCGCCAGTTTCACGGCAGCACACGCACAATCCGCACATACGTTCTACGTCACTACCGGCTGGTTCCGCTTCATGCCGCAGGACACCAGCGATCCGCTCAAGATCGACAGCGCAGGCGGCACGCCCGTCAACATGTCCATTCCGAACACGGGCGCCAGTGTCGGCTCGGCCGACACCCTGGGCGTCTCCATCGGCTACTACATTACCGATCACTTCGCCGCCGAAGCCGAACTGGGCATCCCGCCGAAGTTCGATATTTCCGGCGGCGGCACCTTCAGCAGCTTCGGCAAGGTCGGCGAGGCGAAGCTGTGGAGCCCGGCGCTGTTGTTCAAGTACTACTTCAACAGCCCTGAAGCAAAATTCCGTCCTTACCTCGGCATTGGCGTCACCTACGCCTGGTTCACCGACGCTCACATCACCAACGGCGCTTTCGAACAGGGCGTACTTGGGGGTCCGACCAGCGTTTCGACGGATCGTTCCTGGGCACCCGTGTTTAACCTGGGCTTCAACTACAACTTCACGAAGCACTGGTTCGCCGGTTTCTCCCTCTCGTACATTCCGATCAACGTGACCGCCACGTACAACACGACGGTCAACAACCAGCTCGGCACCCAGCGAGTCGCGGAATCGAAGATTCACCTGAACCCGCTCGTGACGTACCTGAAGGTCGGCTACAACTTCTAACGCGCTCCAGCGCCCCGCACGACCTCGCGCCGGCCCTTCGCCTCGCCCCTGCGGCACCGGGCGAAGGGCGGCGTTTTCCACCCGGCCACGCCCTTCCCGCCTTCGCGTCTCCATCAAATTTTCCCCGCCTTCGCATGGGCTTATCCTGATTCTATGCCTCTGCGAAAAAGCGTGCTGTCCCCGTAATCACCTGTTTTGTCACCAGAGAGCGAAGCCCCGCCTGGCGGGCGTTTGCGCCCGGCTTGCTGCGCGCGTACAAGTCCCGGGCATCGGAATTGCGCAATACTTGCACTCCGGTCCTCGCCCTCCCGCGCCTTTTTTCGTGCGCACCGCGGCGAGCCCTTTACCTGTGACTTTTCAACGACGGAGCCATACATGAGCGCCTTTCCGAACACGCGAGAAGCCCTCGGAGATTCCTGGACGCGCACGAGCCGCCATGCGCGGCGCATTGCGCGCCGCGGCCGCAGTGCCGCCGCCGATATCACCGACGAGTTGCGTGATCTGCTCGCCGAGCTGGAAAACACGCTGGGCGAAGGAACCCAGGCCGATGCCGCCGCGCTGCGCGCCGACATCCGCAAACGTCTCGACGCCGCCCGCGAGCGGCTCGAAGTGGCGCGCGCCGCCGCGCGCGAACATACCGACGCGGCCATTGCCGGCGCGGACGACTACGTGCACCGCAACCCGTGGCAGGCCATCGCGATCGTCGGCGGCGTGGCGCTGGTGGCCGGCGCGCTGCTCGCACGCGCCCGCTGAACGACGGTCCGGGCGCAGGGCCGCCCGGCTTAGCCGCAGGCGCCCCTCAGGCGTCGAGCGCGTGCGGCCCGATCAGGTCGATGCGGTCCGTGCAGACCGTATCGACGCCCCAGTTCACGAGCTGGCGCGCGCGCTCGAGGTCGTTCACCGTATAGGCGAGGATGAAGAGCCCCGCCGATTTGATGCGCTCGACGAGTGCCTCATCCAGGTGTCGATGGCTCGCGTGGAGCGAGACACAGTCGAGCGCGGCGGTCTGCTCGCGCCAGTCCGCGGGCACGTGCTCGAACAGCAGGCCGCGCGGCAGGTCCGGCGCGCTCTCGCGCGCCGCTTCGAGAGCCGCATAGGAGAACGACGAGAGCAAAGGCGGCATGCCCGCCTGCGCCGTTTTCTCCGCCTGCATCCATAGACGCGCCGTTTCAGCGCCGACGATGCGCCCCGTCTCCACGTCGCGGCCCGTGCAGGGCTTGATCTCCACGTTCGCCGCAAGCGCCAGTTCATGACAACACGCGGCGACTTGCGCGAGCGTTGGCATCGGCTCGCCGGCAAAACGCGCGTCCCGCCAGCTGCCCGCGTCCAGCGCGGCAAGCTCTGCATAGCGCATGCGCGCCGCCGCGCCGCGACCGTTCGACGTGCGCTCGACCGTGTCGTCGTGCAGCAGGAAAGCGACGTTGTCGGCAGACAGCTTGGCGTCGAACTCGACCAGCTTGTGGCCGAAGCTCGCGCCGGTGCGCAGACCCGCCAGCGTGTTTTCGGGCGCGAGCGTGCCACCCCCTCGGTGCGCGGCCACGCGCGGATACGGCCAGGACTTGATCAAATGGGCTCCGAAATCGGCAGGGGCAGCAAGGTGGGATGCGTCGCGCGCTCAAGCGTCGTCGGCGACGACGAAGAGGCGGCGGTACTCCTTCAGGGCATAGCGGTCGGTCATGCCCGCGATGTAATGCGCGATCAGCCGCGGCTGCAAAGCCGCGTCCTGCGTCTGGTACGGGGGCGGCAACAGGCGCGGGTCTTCGCTGAACGCATCGAACAATCCCTTCACCACGCGCCGCGCCTTGTTGGCCATGCGCATCACACGATAGTGGCGGTACAGGTTGCGGTACAGGAAGCGCTTGAGCGCGGCCGCCTGCGCGGCCACGCGCTCGCTGTGCGCGACGAGCGGCGGCGCTGCGCGCACGTCGTCGAGCGACTGGGGCGCGTATTCGGCGAGATTGCGCCGCGTCTGCCCGATCAGATCGACGATCAGCGTGTTGATGATGCGCCGCACCGTCTCGTGAACGAGGCGGCGGCCCTCGATCTGCGGATATTCGTCGCGCGCGGCGTCGTAGTGCGTCTGCCAGAGCTCGACCTCGGCGAGCTGCTCGATGGTGAGCAGGCCGGAACGCAAACCGTCGTCGACGTCGTGGTTGTTGTACGCGATCTCGTCGGCGATGTTGGCGATCTGCGCTTCGATAGACGGCTGCCGGCCAAGCAGAAAGCGCTCGCCCAGATCGCCTAGCCGGCGCGCATGCTCACGCGAGCAGTGCTTGAGAATGCCTTCGCGTGTCTCGAAGCACAGGTTCAGGCCGTCGAACGCGCCGTAGTGCTCTTCGAGCTCATCCACGACCGCGAGGCTCTGCAAATTGTGTTCGAAGCCGCCGTGCTCACGCATGCACTCGTTGAGCGCGTCCTGGCCCGCATGGCCGAACGGCGTATGGCCAAGGTCGTGCGCGAGCGAGATCGCCTCCACCAGATCCTCGTTCACGCGCAGGTTGCGGGCGACCGAGCGTGCGATCTGCGCGACTTCCAGGCTGTGCGTGAGCCGCGTGCGAAAGAGATCGCCCTCGTGGTTCACGAAGACCTGGGTCTTGTATTCGAGGCGGCGAAACGCCGTGGAATGGACGATGCGGTCGCGATCGCGCTGGAATTCGCTGCGTGCGGCAGGCGGCGGCTCCGGATAGCGCCGCCCGCGCGAGCGCGAGGCGTGCGCCGCGTAAGGCGCAAGGCCCGCCTCGAACGACGCGACTAGCGCGGCGCTCGCGTCGGCGGTTTGAGAAGGGACATCACTACGGGGATCACTACGGTTATCGCTGCGGGTGTCGCTCACCGTTCCTCCGCAAGGGGTTATCGCCGGCGGTGTGTCAGCTCTGCGTCGTGGCTGCGAGCGTGGCCTGCACGGCTTCGTCGGGCGCGCGGCCGATGTGGGTCTCGCCAAAGCGCTTGAGCAGGATGAATTTGATCGCCCCGCCCTCGGCCTTCTTGTCGACCTGCATCAGTTCGACGTAACGGTCCGCGCCGAGCGCGGGCGCGCGCACCGGCAGCTTCGCAGCCTCGACCACGCGCACGAGGCGCGCACGCGACGCTTCGTCCAGCATGCCCACGCGCACCGAGAGATCGGCCGCCATCACCATGCCGCAGCCCACCGCCTCGCCGTGCAGCCACTCGCCGTAGCCGAGCCCGGCCTCGATCGCATGGCCGAATGTGTGGCCGAAGTTGAGGATGGCGCGCAGGCCGCCTTCGCGCTCGTCGGCGGCCACGACCGAGGCCTTGATCTCGCACGAGCGCTTGACCGCGTGCGCGAGCGCTTGCGGCTCGCAGCGGTTGAGCGCCTCGACGTTGGCTTCGATCCAGTCGAAGAATTCGGCGTCGGCAATCGCGCCGGTCTTGATGACCTCGGCAATGCCCGCCGCCAGTTCGCGCTCCGGCAGCGTGGCAAGCGCGCCGATATCGGCGATCACGGCTTGCGGCTGGTAGAACGCGCCGATCATGTTTTTGCCGAGCGGATGATTGATGCCCGTTTTGCCGCCCACCGACGAGTCGACCTGCGAAAGCAACGTGGTCGGCACCTGGATGAACGGCACGCCGCGCATGTAGCAGGCGGCGGCGAAGCCCGTCATGTCGCCCGTCACGCCGCCGCCCAGCGCGATGAGCGTGGTCTTGCGGTCGGCGCGCGAGGTGAGCAGCGCGTCGAAAATCTCGTTGAGCGTTTCCCAGTTCTTGTGCGCCTCGCCGTCGGGCAGCACGACCGTGTTGACGTCTTTGCCGAGCGGCGCGAGTGCGGCGCGCAGCGTCTCGCCATAGAGCGGGTCGACGACGGTGTTCGTCACGATCGTCACCGACTTGCCGGCGATATGGGGCGCGAAGAGCGCCGTCTGGCCGATCAGGCCGGAGCCGATATGGATGGGGTAGGCGCGGTCGCCCAGTTCGACGTTGACGGTAATCATGCTCTGAATCTTGTGGGTTTCCGATGGGTTGCCTGGCCTGCGAGATACCGCGCGACCTGCGCCCTACTCGCGCGCCGTGGCCCGCGCGACGCCGGCCATGTCGAGCTGCATCAGCACCATGTTGACGAGTCCGTTGACGGAGGGCCGGCCGGTTTCGATCACGAAGTCCGCGACTTCGCGATAAAGCGGGTCGCGCACCTCGTAGAGCGCTTCGAGCCGCCCCTTGGGGTCTTCGGTTTGCAGCAGCGGGCGGTTCTTGTCGCGCCGCGTGCGCAGCCACAGATCGTGCGGATGCGCGCGCAAATACACGACGAAGCCGCGCGCCTTGAGCGCCGCGCGATTTTCAGGCCGCAGCACGGCGCCGCCGCCCGTGGCGAGGACGATGTTTTCGCGGCCCGTGAGCTCTTCGATCACCTGGGCCTCGCGGTCGCGAAAGCCCGCTTCGCCTTCGAGCTCGAAGATCACCGGGATGCGCGCACCCGTGCGCGCCTCGATCTCGTGATCGGAGTCGAAGAACGGACGCTCCAGCCGGCGCGCGACCGCCCGGCCCACGGTCGTCTTGCCGGCGCCCATGAGCCCTACGAAAAATACATTGGCGTTTGCGTCCCGCACTTGCAGCGTTTCCTACGAAAGGTTGGTGCCGCAGCTTACTGGCAAAGCGGCGGCGTTGTCGAGCCTGCATCCCCGGCGTTCCGGCCCCGCAAGCACCTGCCTGCGCACGTGCGGCGGGCTCGCTCGGCGAATGAGGGTCAATTCGACTCCACGATACGCGGCGTGATGAAAACCACCAGCTCGCTGCGCTTGTCCCGGTGCGCACGATGCGAAAAAAGCGCGCCCAGAACCGGTATTTTGCCCAGGAGTGGCACACGCGTCACATCTTCGCGGTCATCCGTCGCGTCGATGCCGCCGATCGAGACCGTGCCGCCGTCCTCGATTTCCACGCGCGTCTGCACGTGTTTGGTGTTGATCGCAGGCCCGGCGGCCGTTTGCTCGCCGACGCTGTCCTTCGCCACGTCGAGGTCGAGAATCACGCGGCCATCGGGTGTGATCTGCGGTTCGACTTCGAGTTTCAGGCTTGCGCGCCGAAACTGCACGCCCGACACGCCTTGCCCGACCTTGGCCTGATAGGGCAGCTCCGTGCCCTGCTCGACGACGGCCTTCGTGCGGTCGGCGGTGACGACGCGCGGACTCGACACCACGCGCCCGCGCCCTTCGGCTTCGAGCGCGCTCAGCTGGATGTCGAGCAATCGCGTGGCGCGCGCAGCCAGCAGCGTGAGGCCAAGGCCCGCGGCCTCGAAGCCGGAGATCGGGCCCGCTGCGAGATCGTAGACCGTGCCGTCCGCTCTTGTGGTCACGCCGCGGGCCGGAGTGCCGTCCCCATTCACTGGCGTCACGCCAAGACGCACGCCCAATTCGCGCGAGAGCCCCTCGTCACCCTCGACGATACGCGCCTCGATCAGCACCTGGCGCGCCGGTGCATCGAGTCGCCGCACCAGCTCGCCGATCTGGTCGAGCCGCGCCGGCAGGTCGGTGACGAACAGGAGGTTCGTGCGCGCGTCCGCCACCGCCGTGCCGCGCTTTGACAGTGCGCGCTGCGTGCCCGAGCCCGTCAGGAACCGGCGCAAATCCTCGGCGCGCGCGTAATGCAACTCGAACGTGCGGCTTGCGAGCGGCTCCAGCTCAGCAGCCCTGGCGTGTGCCTCGTAACGCTGCCGCTCGCGCGCCGCCACCTCAGCAGCAGGCGCGACCCAGATCACATCGCCGATACGCGACATTGCGAGGCCGTTCGCCTCCAGCAGCAGGTCGAACGCAGTGCGCCACGGCACACGCTCGAGGCGCAGCGTCACCTGGCCTCGCGCACGTTCGCTCGCGACGATATTGAGCTTCGTGAACTGGGCGAACGCGTGCAGAACGGCTGTCAGCTCGGCGCGCTGGAAATCGAGCGTGATCGGCCGATCCGGCGGCAATCCGTCGTTCGCTGTCGAGGCGTCGCCAAGGCGCAGCGGCGCGTGCATGGGTACGGGCGGTCCTTCAAGCGGCGCGGCCGCTGGCGCGTCGTTAGCGGGTTCACGCGAAGGCCGGGCGACGGGCGGCGTCGCGCCGGGGGCGCCGTCTGCGTTCGTGGGCAAACGGTCTTCGGGCGCGGCTTCCGGTGCAGGCGAATCGCCGCCCGTGAACGGATTGGCGATCCACTGGGTTGCTGCGGGCTCGGCCGCCCCATCGGGTAACGGCGGTGCTTCGTAGCGCGCGAGCGACACCGGCGAACGCGCCCAGGCGGGTTGCGGCAACGGCACCGCGGCCCATGCAGCATATCCCGCAGCGCTCACCGTCAACGCGGCGAGGACACGAACGCCCCACTTTAGCGCGCTCATTTCACTGCCTCCGCCCAGCCGAGCGCGCGCGTCACCCCACCTGCCGCGACGACGACCCGCGCCGGCCCGACTTCCACCACGCGAGCATCGCCGATCGTCTCGCCCGCCCGCGCAGTCACGACGCCCTCGGGTGTTTCCACGAGCGCGACAGTGCGCTGCCGATCCTGGAGGATGCCCGCGAGGCGCCACCCGTCTTGCGCGCCGCCGGCCGCTGGCGCATGGGCGAAAGGATCGCGAGCCGGCGCCGGGGGAGACGCCGTTTCGGACGCCGCCGCCGCCAGCGGCACAGCGGGAAGCGCATCGTACACACGCAACGTAGCCGAGACCGACAACGCGCTTCCCGTGCGCCGGATGGCCAGCTCGGATGGCGCCGTCAGTGCCGGCTCGCGCACCAACCCTTCGAGCAGCCCGTACAGTTGCGCGAAGCTGCCTTGTGCGACCAGCTTGATCGAGCGGAACGCCTCGGTTTGCGCGCCGCCCGCGGCGCCTGGCTCTAGTACATGCAGAACGAGGCCCGATTGCGCGGCGAGTTGCGAGATGCGGCGAATGTCGTCCGCGGAATTGCCGGCGCGGGGCGCGGATGAAGGCGTTCGCGCGGCGGCTTCGCGCAGCGCGGGCAGACCCGCCAGGACTTGCCGGGCGTCGTCGTACCGCTTTTGAGCGTCCTTCAGCGCGGTGCGTGCCGCATGCACGCCAAGCGGATCTCCGACGATGCAAGCGCCGCTCGCCGCGGCGAACGCGAGCACTGCTATCGTTAGCGCGACAGCCAGCCGGCGGCGCGCGCTCCACGCATGAAGCGGCGACCATCCGTGCAACGCGTTGCCCACGCCTGCCTGTGCCGAAACAAGCCCCCGTTCCTGACCGCCGTGTGCAGAGAGCGTGCTCATGTCGCCCCCTTCGCCGTGGCACTGCTCGACGCTCGCGCCGCCTCGCGCGCATGCGGTACGCCAGCGCGCGGCACAGCGCTCGCGCCTTGCCAGACGAGATGCGCCGCCACGCGTATCGGTTCGGCGGCGGACGCACTGTCGCGTGCGGCTCCAGCGGGTGCGCCGCGTTTGAGCTCGCGCACGCTCACAGCGTCTACACCTGGCAGCGAGCGTAGCCGGCCGAGCCAGGCCGCCGCTGCCGCTTCGTCCGCCGCGCTCGCCTGCAGATCGGTCTCGTCGGCGGATTGCGAGAGCTGCTGCAAGCCGACACGAGGCGGCACATCGCTCGACAACGCATCCGCGAGGGCGAAAAAGCGCGTCGTAGCCCGTGCGTATTGCCGGGCCTGTTGCTCGCCGACGCGCCGCGCTTCGCTTTCGCGCGCAAGGCGCTGAGCCTCGGCGAGCGGCGCGCGCCACTGCGCGAGCGGCTGCTCGAGCGCCTCGCGCCGAGCCTCGAGCCCGCGCCATTCGACGTGCTGCCACAGCACGATGCCAAGCGAGCACACGCAGCCGCCGAGCGCCGCGGCGCCCCATTCGAGCAAGCGCCGGCGACGCAGCCTGCGTATGGCGCGCTGCCGCCACGGAAGCAGATTGAATCCGCCTATGGCCCGGCCCGGCAGCACGCGCACGGCGCGCGCGAGCGTCATTCCGCCACCCCGCGCAACGCGAGTCCGAATGCCACCGCGCACGCCGGATCGTGCAAAAGCGTTGCCGCGAGCGGCCACTCGATATCGGCTAGCGGTCCGCATTCGAAGGGCAGCACCGGCGCGCCCAGCGCGTCGCCAATGTCGGCCAGCGTGAAGTTCACGCCGCGCAGCATGGCAAGCTCGCCCGCGACCTGGACGCAGCCGGGCTGCTCGCCGTCGACGAGGTCGCGCAGCGCCTCCACGAGATCGGCATGCTCTAGCGCAGGAAAGCGCATGTGCCGCATGACCGAGTCGTCGACAAGCAACCAGCCGTGCACGCCTTCTGGGCCGACCCAGATCGCCACCCAGGGTTCGTGCGGCGGCAGTTCGTATGCCGCCGCGTGCCGCATGGCGCGTAACGCGGCGTGCGCCTCGTCGTCGACGGCGCACAGCGTGACGCCCGCCATTGCCGCGCATTCGATGCGCGCTTCGAGATGCTGCCGTGCCGTCGCGGCGATCGTCACCTGCGCTTCGTGGCCGCGAGGCGTGGCCGGAAGCACGCTCCAGTCGACCGCCAGCTCGCCGCGCTCCATGCCCGCCACGCGCTCCGCCTCCGCCAGCACGAGCGGTTCGAGCGCCGCGTGAATGCCGGACTCGTCCACCGCGCCCGCCGGCGCAAGACGTGCGAGCGGCACAGTCGCGATGAGCGTCGCGCTCGTGGGCATCGCCATGGCGCAACGCAGCGACGCCGCGGCGCTGGCGCGCGGCAACTCGCCAAACACACTGCGAAGCGCGGCGACGATGGCCGCCCGGTCGACGATCTCCGCGCCGGCCATCGCCTCGCGTGCAAGCGGTGCGCTCGCCAGCCATTCGAGGCGAACCGGCCCCGCCCCGACAATGCGCTGGCTCAACACCACCAGCGTGACGCCTCGCGCGCCCAGATCGACGCCCGCAGCAAAGCGGCGCGCGCCCAACAACACCGGATTCCCGAAACCCATCGCATTTCTCCCATACGTGCGCGCGCCGCAACCCGTTCGCAGCTCGTCGAGGGGAAATTGTGCGAATAGGGGCTGCGCTCGAATACTCGGCCGAACGGCCAACGGTCGATGTAAGCGCTATCCACGCGCGAGGGGCGCGACTACAGTGCCAATATCGGAAGCAGCGTGAATAACAGCGTCAGGAACAGCGGGTTGCGTGCTCGCGCGTGCCGTCCATGTAAGCATCTCGAAAGCCCGCGGGCGAGCGGCGGCTATAATCGCGGGACCGTTTTTCTGGTGTTCGTATGCAAGATCAGCTTCCTTCGTCCGTACCGCCTTCCACGCCGCCCGAGCCGCCCCGGCGGCGCAAGCGCCCGTGGTGGGCCACGCTGCTGATCGCCTTTTTCGGCCTCATCTTCGCGGGCGTGGTATGCGCGGCGCTGGTGCTCGGCTACGCGCTCGTCGTCGCCACGCCCAACCTCCCGTCGCTCGAGGCGCTCACCGACTATCGCCCCAAGGTGCCGCTGCGCATCTACACGCGCGACCACGTCCTGATCGGTGAGTTCGGCGAGGAGCGGCGCGATGTCGTTCATTTCCGGGACGTGCCCGATAACCTCAAGAAGGCCATTCTGGCCATCGAAGACGCGCGCTTCTACGACCACGGCGGCGTCGACCTCGCCGGCATCGCGCGCGCGGGATTCGTCGCGCTCACCAACGGCCACGCCACCCAGGGCGCCAGCACGATCACCATGCAGGTGGCGCGCAATTTCTTCCTTTCGAGCGAAAAGACCTACACGCGCAAGATTTACGAGATGCTTCTCGCCTACAAGATCGAGTCGAAGCTCTCGAAGGATCAGATTCTCGAGGTGTACATGAATCAGATCTATCTGGGACAGCGCGCGTATGGTTTCGCGAGCGCCGCGCGCGTGTACTTCGGAAAGGATCTGAAAGATCTCACGCTCGCCGAATGCGCGATGCTGGCAGGGCTTCCAAAGGCGCCGTCGGCCTATAACCCCGTAGTCAATCCGAAGCGGGCGAAGGTACGCCAGGAGTACATCCTCCAGCGCATGCTCGAGCTGCACTACATCACCCAGCAGCAATACGACGACGCGGCGCAGCAGCCGCTCGTGGTCAAGGGTCAGGGCAAGGAGTTCAGCGTCCACGCCGAGTACGTCGCGGAAATGGTGCGCCAGATGATGTACGCGCAGTACCACGAGGAGGCGTACACGCGCGGGCTGAACGTCGTCACGACCATCGACTCCGCCGACCAGGATGTCGCCTATCGCGCGCTGCGCCGCGGGCTGATGGACTACGAGCGGCGCCACGGCTATCGCGGGCCCGAGGCGTTCATCGACTTGCCCACGGATACCGACGAGCGCGAGCAGGCCATCGACGACGCGCTCGTCGAGCACCCCGACAACGGCGAACTCGTGGCAGCCGTCGTGACGTCGGCCAGTCCGAAGGAAGTGCGGGCCACGTTCATGGACGGCAACACCACGAGCATCACCGGCGACGGGCTGCGCTTCGCGCAGTTCGCGCTGAGCACGCGAGCCCAGCCGTCGCAGAGAATCCGGCCGGGCGCAATCATCCGTCTGGCGCGCAACAATGCAGGCGAGTGGTCGATCACGCAGTTGCCGCAAATCGAAGGCGCATTCATCTCGATCGTGCCGCAGGACGGCGCGATCCGCGCGCTCGTGGGCGGCTTCGACTTCAACAAGAACAAGTTCAACCACGTCACCCAGGCGTGGCGCCAGCCGGGTTCGAGCTTCAAGCCGTTCATCTACTCGGCGTCGCTCGACAAGGGGCTCGGGCCGGCGACCGTCATCAACGACGCGCCGCTCTTCTTCAGCGCCGCTGAAACGGGCGGTCAGGCGTGGGAACCTAAGAACTATGGCGGCGGTTTCGACGGCCCCATGAGCATGCGCACGGCGCTCATGAAGTCGAAGAACCTCGTGTCGATCCGCATCCTCAACCACATCGGCACGAAGTACGCGCAGCAGTACATCACGCATTTCGGCTTCGACGCCGACCGCCATCCTGCCTACCTGCCGATGGCGCTCGGCGCGGGTCTCGTCACGCCTTTGCAAATGGCCGCCGGCTACTCGGTGTTCGCCAACGGCGGGTATCGCGTGAATCCGTACCTGATCGCCGAGGTCACCGACCAGCGCGGCATGGTGGTCGCCCAGGCGCAGCCGCTCGTGGCTGAACAAAACGCGCCGCGCGCGATCGACCCGCGCAACGCGTACATCATGAACAGCCTCTTGCAGAGCGTGGCGCAGCGCGGCACGGGCGCGAAGTCGAACGTCCTCAAGCGCACGGACCTGGGCGGCAAGACCGGCACAACCAACGACTCGCGCGACGCGTGGTTCGCGGGCTACCAGCACACGCTGGCCGCGATTGCGTGGATCGGCTACGACAACCCGCGCAGCCTTGGCGACAAGGAAACGGGCGGCGGCCTCGCGCTACCGGTGTGGATCGACTACATGCAGAAGGCGCTCAATGGCGTGCCCGAGTACAAGATGGCGATGCCGGACGGCGTCGTCACGCTCGGCGACGAGCTTTACTACGCCGACGCCACGCCGGGGCACGGTTTCGTCTCGACCGTCGGCATCAGCCAGGCAGCGCTCGAGGCTTCGGCGAGCGGCGCGTCGGGCTCGGGCGGCGCTGACTCCGCGAACGCCGCGCCCACGCCCGAGCACGTGAACGCGAAGGAAAAGGAAGACATCATGAATCTGTTCCGCGGGCACTGAAGCTCGCCGGAGCCGAAGCAATGAAAAAAACGGGCGCCAGCTTTTAACTGGCGCCCGTTTTATTTACGTGCTCACGCTCGCGCGCTTACGGCTCGAACCGCACCGGCTCGCCCGCCTGCTCCGTCGCGTAGGCCGTGAGCGCCGAGAAGAATTCGGTGCCCGTGCGCGTGTCGCGCCACTCGCCGTCGATGAAGCGATAGTGGAAACCGCCAGCCTTCGCCGCGATCCAGATTTCGCGCATCGGCGGCTGCAGATTCACGATGATCTTCGTACGATTCTCGAATTCGAGCGTCAGAACGTTGCCGCTGCGTTCGAGTTCGATGTCCGCTTCGGCATCGTCTACGGCCCGCTCCACGGCCGCCAGCACGGCCTCCGCGCGGCTCAGGTAGTCATTGTCTGGCATGCTAAACTCCACCGGTTATTCATTCAGGGACAATTATGCGTGTCATTTCCCGGACGCGCGCAGCGGCCCCCAGCGCATGGACGCCCCGCGCGATTCTAGCGGCTTTTGCGATCAGCGCCGTCGCGCTCGCAGGTTGCGGCCAGCGCGGCGCGCTCTACATGCCCAACGTGCCGCCGCTTCCGCCCAAGCCCAATTTCGAAACCGCCCAGCCGGAAAACGGCGCGGCGACGCCCGCCAGCGCGCCCGAGTCGGCTTCGGCACCGGTCGGCACCGTTCCCGACACTTCGGGCACGCCGCTCTCGTTGTCCCCCGACTCCGAACTCAGCACCACACCCGCGACCGGTAGCCCGCAAACGGCTTCCGACGCTACGCCAACCCAGTAAAACGCTCGCATGACCCAGTCCGCTTTTCACCGCGATAACGGTACGCTCTTCGTAGAAGGCGTGTCGGCCGCCGATCTCGCCGCACAGTACGGCACGCCGCTCTATGTGTACTCGCGCGCGGCGCTCACCGCCGCGTGGCACGCCTACGCCGACGCCTGCGCCGGCCGCCGCGCCAAGGTGCACGTCGCGGTCAAAGCGAACAGCAACCTCGCCGTGCTCAACGTGTTCGCGCGCGAAGGCGCGGGCTTCGACATCGTTTCGGCGGGCGAGCTCGCCCGCGTGCTCGCGGCAGGCGGTAAAGCGCAGGACGTGGTGTTCTCGGGCGTCGGCAAGACCGCCGGCGAAATGCGCGAAGCGCTCGAAGCGGGCGTGAAGTGCTTCAACGTCGAATCGATTCCCGAACTCGACCGCCTGAACGATGTGGCGGGCAAGCTCGGCAAGAAGGCGCCGGTTTCGCTGCGCGTGAACCCCGACGTCGATCCGAAAACGCATCCGTACATTTCCACCGGCCTGAAGGCGAACAAGTTCGGCGTGGCATTCGAAGAAGCGCGCGCAACCTATCGCGCCGCCGCAGCCATGGCGCACCTCGACGTGGTCGGGATCGACTGTCACATCGGCTCGCAGATCACCGAAATCGCGCCGTATCTCGACGCCATCGACAAGCTGCTCGAACTCGTCGATCAGATCGAAGCCGACGGCGTGAGCATCCGCCACATCGACGTGGGCGGCGGCCTCGGCATCACCTACGACGACGAAACGCCGCCCGACATCGGCGAATTCGTGCGCACGGTGCTCGACCGCATCGAGGCGTATGGCGCGAAAACGGGCAAGACCCGCGAGGTGTACTTCGAGCCGGGCCGCTCGCTCGTAGGCAATGCGGGCATCCTGCTCACCACGGTCGAGTTCCTGAAGCCGGGCTCGGAAAAGAACTTCGCGATCGTCGACGCCGCGATGAACGACCTCGCACGTCCCGCCATGTATGACGCGTATCACGCGATGGAACCCGTCGTTGCACGCCAGTCGGCGCCGCAGACCTACGACGTGGTCGGCCCGGTGTGCGAAAGCGGCGACTGGCTGGGCCGCGCACGCTCGCTCGCGATCGAACCGGGCGACGTGCTCGCGATCCGCTCGGCAGGCGCGTACGGCTTCGTGATGAGCTCGAACTACAACACGCGTGCGCGCGCGGCCGAAGTGATGGTCGACGGCACGCGCGTGCATCTCGCGCGCGAACGCGAAAACGTGGCGCAGTTGTTCGCGAGTGAGCGCGTGTTGCCGGACTGAGCTTTTCGTTCGCTCTGCCACAAAAAAAGCGACGCCAAGGCGTCGCTTTTTTGTTGTCTTCAGGTGTGAGTGTTCGCCTATGCGGCACCCGCACCCGCACCCGGGCGCGAGGCGCGCCATCGCGCAAGCAGCCATGCGCCCGCGCGCCAGCCCAGCAGCACAAGCATGATCGCGCCGTAAAGCTTGGGCAGCACGAGGTCGTGTTTGCCCGCCTTCATCCACCAGAAGTGCAGGATCGCCAGCACGCCGATCGCGTAGACGAGCCGATGCAGCGTCTGCCAACGGCGGCCGAGCCGGCGTGCCATTGCGCGCGTGGACGTCACGGCAAGCGGAATCAGCAGCACGAACGCCGCGAAACCCACCGTGATGAATGGCCGCTTGCCGACGTCCTTGAACATCGCCGCGACATCGAACCACTTGTCGAACCAGATGTAGGTCGTGAAGTGCAGCGTCGCATAGAAGAATGCGAAGAGGCCCAGCATCCGTCGAAAGCGCAACAGCGTATTCCAGCCGGTCAGGCGGCGCAGCGGCGTGACAGTAAGCGTGATACACAGGAACACCAGCGTCCAGAGCCCCGTGGAACGCGTGATGAACTCGATCGGATTCGCACCGAGCCCATCCGTGAAGCCGAACAGCACGAGGCGTGCGAGCGGATACAACGCCGCGACGAACACCGCCACCTTCGTCCACGGCAGCCAGCGCGGGCCCGCCGCGCTCGCCACCCCCGCCTTGCGCGCAGGACGCGCCTGAACCGGCCCCACGCGCGCGGCGGCCTGTGGTGTCGTCGTCGATTCCATCTCTCGCTCCATCAAGCGCTTTGCTCAGAAGTTCTTGCGCAGATCCATGCCCTGATACATCGACGCGACGAGGTCGCCGTAGCCGTTGTACATGAGCGTCTTGCGCTTGGGCTGGAAGAAACCGTCCTCACCGATGCGCCGCTCCGTAGCCTGGCTCCAGCGCGGGTGATCGACGCTCGGGTTCACGTTCGAATAAAAGCCGTATTCGGTCGGTGCGTACTTGTTCCAGCTCGTGGGCGGCTGGTTCGCGACGAAGCGGATCTTCACCAGCGACTTCGCGCTCTTGAAGCCGTACTTCCACGGCACGATCACACGCACCGGCGCGCCGTTCTGGTTCGGCAGCACCTGGCCGTAGAGGCCCACCGTGAGCAGCGTGAGCGGATTCATCGCCTCGTCCATGCGCAGGCCTTCGGAATACGGCCAGTCGAGGATCGGCTCGGCGAGGCCCGGCATTTGCGAGGGGTCGGCGAGCGTGATGAACTGCACGTAGCGCGCGTTGCCCGTGGGCTGCGCACGGCGGATCAGTTCGGAGAGCGAAATACCGATCCACGGCACGACAATCGACCAGCCCTCCACACAACGGTGGCGGTACACGCGCTCTTCGAGCGGCGCGAGCTTGAGAATTTCGTCGATGTCGTAGACCTTCGGGTTCTTCACCTCGCCCTCGACACTCAGCTTCCACGGACGCGGCCGCAACGTGTGCGCGTTTTGCGCCGGATCGCCCTTGTCCGTGCCGAACTCGTAGAAGTTGTTATAGGTCGTCACGTCCTTGTAGGGCGTGACCTTGTCGAGTGCGACGAACTTCGTGTTCGTTTGCGCGGCGAGCTTCTGCGCCTTCGGGTCGCCGGGCGCGTATTCGGCGAATGCCCTCGTCGCGCCGAACGGCCCCGCCATGCCACCGAGCGCGAGCGCACCCGCCGCCCGCAGAATGCGCCGACGCTGTTCGTACACCTTTTGCGGCGTGATTTCACTCGCGGGAATGTCGTCGCCGTTGAGCAAGATCCTGCTGCTCCGCTTGGTCCACATATCGCTTAGCTCCTGCTTCTCGCGTGGCGTGCGCCGCCAGCACATTGATCGTATCCCGACCCGCCCTGCCGTGCCTCGCACGAAGTGGATCGACTGGATGGCCTCAAGCGGGCAAACGCGCGATTCGCAGAAAACTTCCCGGCGGACGAAAAAAAACCGTCGGAGCACGAGGCATCCGACGGTTAGTTCGTCTTGCGGGCCGATTCGGTTACAGCTTGCCGTAGCTGTGCAAGCCC